>JAVBNI010000288.1:0-7735 GCA_031551645.1 Bacteroidales bacterium
GTAGTCCGTAGGGGATTCGAACCCCTATGGCAAGAATGAAAATCTTGAATCCTAACCCTTAGATGAACGGACCGTTATGTCAAAGACCTTTTTTCAAAAAGGCGGTGCAAAAGTACGATAGTTTTTTGAATTCGCAAATAACAACTAAATTTTTTGATTTTTTTTTTCATTCTATGCCTGATTTACCCGAGTGGGTTGTGATCCGGATAGAAGATGGAATTGCTTTTATTGTATACTTTTCCCAAACCGCCAGCCGATAGTGAAATTTATTTGGTTTCCGATTCCCTTTATTTCCTTATTTTCGAAAGATGCTGCTGTATTGCCTAAAAGCCTGTATCCGCCATCGAGAAACCATCGTTTTGCAAAATCCCATGTAAATCCAATGCCTGCGCCATAACTAAAAACAGACTTACTTACTTCGTTGGGTGAAGGCGCGTTATCGACTTCGGGCGTGTATATATCGCTTGCAGTAAATACAGTAGAACCTAAAATGGGGCCAATCCGAAAATGAAATTTTTCTGCCGGGCTGAACACATAATTCCATGATAGTAAAATTGGTACTGTAGATATTTCGCGTGTGATGATACCGTCATAGAAAGTTTTACTCGTACCGTTGCTGTATTTCTCTATGTAGGAAAACTGGCCGATTTCGCTTTCGCTGTAATAAGCTCCAAATTCGAATAACAGGAAACTCTGCGGCGTGACATATAAAGCGATACCCAGCGCCCCGCCTACATATGTTTCAGCATCACCTTCGGAGGGTATATGTACATAGACAGACAAACCTGCATCTAAAAACCATTTTCTTGTTCCAGCCAAAGGTTGGTTCTTTTTCACATCTGGCTGGGCATATGTTTCTGTAGATTGAACTTTCTTTACTTCGTTTTGAGGTCTATTTCCATTTTGGGGTTTATTTCCATCCAATTGCGCAAATGTTATTGGTTGGCTTTGTTCTTCAGGTAGGATTTTCGTTTCTTCGGATTTAGTCGCTACAGGTTGTGCCTTTTGCTCTTCGGACGGGTTCTTTACTTCGTTTTGAGCATTCTTTCCGTTAACTGGGGCTGATGTCGTTTCAGGTTGCGTTTTTTTCTCTTCGACAGGGGGGGCGGAAACCTCCGGATTTTTGATTACGACAGGTGCTGTTTTTGCCGTTTTTGTCTTCGCGTCAAATGTAACAACTGGATTGTCGGTATTACCATCATTGCCATAGACGATGATTTTATCGGGCGTTTCCATTGTTTTGAAGGAAAACACAAAAACGTCGGTATCCATGATGACCCCATCCCACGCTATAGTTTTGCCACCGGTAACAATTTTCATGGCAATGGGAACTTTGGGTGTAAAGGGAGCGGCCAATTCATTACCGCTATAGCTGACTATTCCGATTTCTTTTCCAAGAAGTTCCACAGTGGTGTTTCCATCTTCGTTTTTACTAATTGCCCCGATGCTGATCGTGTAGGTTTTATTCTGGTATTTCACTGTGCCGGTTGTTGTATTCTTTTCAGCAGTCGGCGTTTGTGCATTTGTTATCATACAAACCACTAACAATAAGGATATTGTTGCGGTTAAAAAAACACTTTTCACCATCTTCATCTGATTGCTAAGATTGGTTTTAAAGATGTTGCATTTCTTTAATGTTTTTCTATAATTTAGGTTCATATAAATTTATTTAATGAATTGTTAATATGTGCATTATAAATTTGGATGTCATTCTAAATGGTATTATCTTACACGTACCGGAACACATGTACATACCTGGTTACATGAGCAATAACCACCTCCGCTCCGTCCTCCACCTCCGCCGCTTTTGAAAAAGGGTTCCTTTGTGGCTGTCTGGTACGATCCCGGTACACAGTTGCAGGTACAAGTTGCACCGGGTGGGATCGGCGAACCACATGGCAGTGTGTAGATGATTTCCTGTCCCATTTCGTTTACAGCTCTGAATGTTACACCTCTTGCCGAAGATGGCGAACATTTCAGATCCATCAGGCAGGTGAGATACAAGCCATCAGGCAGGCTCCATAGCTTAATAGTCCGGTCGCGACCGGCCGACACAAGTGTTTTCCCGTCCGGACTGGTGGCGATTGACCAAATAACGTCCGTGTGTCCCTCAATTGTTTTTATCAGATTACCATCCGGTGTACTCCACAGCCTGATGGTTTTGTCGTTGCTGCCCGAAGCAAGTATCTGCCCATCCGTATCGAAAGCCAGCGACATGACCAGATTCGTGTGCCCTCTCAATACTTTACTTTCGGCTTGGCTCCATAATATGATCGTCCTGTCGCGACTTCCCGAAGCGAGTGTTTTTCCGTCGGGACTGAAAGTTAGCGACCACACCCGGTTCGTGTGCCCTTTCAATGTCTGGATCAGCGAACCGTCCGCCAGACTCCACAACCTGACCATCGTATCGCTTCCACCCGAAGCGAGTGTTTTTCCATCGGGACTGACGGCTATCGACATCGTCAAACCCCGGTAATCCAACGTTTTTTGTACATCTCCTTCGGGAATACGCCATAAACTGATGGTTTTGTCGGAGCTGGCCGAGGCAAGTGTTTTTCCGTCCGGGGTGAAGGCTAACGACCAAACTCTTTTTTCATGTCCGCGCAAAGTATCTTTCAATACTCCGTCCGGCATGTTCCATAAGAGGATATTTTTGGTGTCTCCCGAGGCAAGTATTTTACCGTCGGGACTGAAAGCCAATGCCCAGACTTTATCACCTGCGTCCAATGTTTTGATCAGTGAGCCTTCTGGTAATTTCCATAGTTTGATGGTGTTATCGGCGCTGCCCGAGGCAAGTATTTTACCGTCGGGACTGACAGCCAATGCAAATATCTCCTTGTTGTGGGCATATATATCCTGGCAACCAGGGGCGTCGGGAGCAGCAGGAGCGGTTTTTGCGGTTTTTGATGAGCCGGAACAGCTATCTAACAATATCACAGCCGTCGAAGCTGCGATGCCTGCACCCAAAAATCCCCGGCGGTTGGTTTTCATCTCCCAGGGAAGTTGTGTTACCGGTACTATTTGTGCAGGCTCCTTAGTCCCATCCTCAAAAACGCGGGTTAGTTCAAATGACGGTTTTTTCATGTTCAAAAGTTTGTTTGTGGTGTGTTGATGAATTTGCATGTTGAATTGTTGAATCAGAAGCAGGTTCATGCCAGAATATTTCACCTGATTCTGCAATTCTTGATAAAATCTGATCTTTGGTCAGTTCCCGGATGATGTTGCATCGGCTGGTACCGGCAAAATCCAAGCTTCCGGTCACGGTAAGCGCTTTGTGGAAACAATCGCCTCCACATGTCCATTTTGCAAAACAACCCCGGCAATACTCCCGGTTTTCTACCGCTTGTCTCCGCAGGAAAGACAACCGTTCCGTGTCGAATTGATAACCGCCATCCGGTCCGCCGGTTTTTCCATAAAAGAAAACCTTTCCCCAGGGATTGTCTTCCGAAAAGGCTTCGTAGCAGGCCGAAACAGTTCCGTTGGGGGTAAGAGCGAATAAATCTTGGGTAGCGCAGCAAAAATGATTGGTTAATATGCCAAGCCTGGCGCCTGAAAATATAATTTCACGGTCATATTTTCTTGCCCGGTTTTGCGCGTCGCGGTAAGCGGTAATAAATGCTTTGGTTTCGGCAGTCAGTGCATCTGTCCCACGTCCCATCTGGTATACCGGTTCAATCTGAATATGCCGGGTGCGAAAATGAGAACAGATGAATTCGACAGAATCGGCCACGACAGGGATCATCTCGGCGGTAACAGTGACCCGGATGCCATACTGAAAATCCGCCTCATCGAACCGGCGGAGCGTATGGATCACATGTTTACTCGAACCTTTCCCAGAAGGGGTTCTGCGGTGCCGGTCGTGCATTTCAGGCATGCCGTCGAACGAAACACTGGCGCCTTGTATGTTCTCAATGATCCAGTCGATTTGTTGATCATTGAGAACGCCATTTGTTGCAAGCGATGTTACAACATCCAGACCATGTTCACCTGCCTTTTGACGGGCATACGCCATTGATCCGGTCAGGATTCGCCAGTTGATTGCCGGCTCGCCGCCACCGTGATAATTTACTTCGATGTGATCAGTTTTCCTTTTTACGGCATTATTGATCACAAAATCGATTCCTTGTTTGGCTACCTGCAACGACATGTATTTTGCGGCAGTATCGCCTGCAGCAGCATAGCAATAAGTACAACGTAAATTACAGGCGGTTGTCAAAAAAAGACTCACTGCAGTGGTTTCCGGGTTTCCTGTAAATGTGGTAACAGGCAATTTTTCCGAACCCGAGTCTATGATTTCCAGATGCCTTAGAAATTTTACCATTGCCTTGTCTTCATCAATCGTTTGAACGTATGTTCCGGTCTGCAAGCCGGCCAGGAAATTTACGACATGGGCATTGCCTACAAAGGCAGCGCGCCGTAGGGGAGCATATATCAGGAAACGGTTTGTTTCCAATGGAATGGTAAAGATTTCGGCAGATAAAACCGGACATGTTCCGATTCCGGTTTCAGGTTGACGATGATTCATGATTGCAGGTACGTATCTTTTTTTGTTAATTGGTCAATTTTAAATTTTGCAAAGATCGTATATCAACATATATTTTAATACCCCACAAATGGGAGTATTTTTACAAAAATAAAACTCCTATTTTTGGGGTGTTATTAACCGAAAGGAAACCCCATCTTTGCAAAAAAAATAGCTTTATGGAGATTGGTAAGTAGTGAAGGTTGATTGAACAGGATAGAAGCTTATTTTGGAAAAAAACTTATTGTAAAACAAATATTATATCAGCCATGAAAAAGATTATCTGTTTTTTTATATTATTTGCTGCTCATATTACTATGATTCATGGGCAAAATATTGATTCATTAATAAACTTACTGGATACAAAAATTATTGTGGAAGAGCAATTTTCCATATATGAGAAGGTCTGTAGATTTTATTATAAATCATATAATGCTGATAAACTTAATTTCTATGCAAATAAAGGATTAATGCTTGCTAAACAAGAAAAGAATAAAGAAAAATCTTGGTTGTTCACCGAATTCATAGGTTATGCATATTTAGACAAGGCAAACTATGATACAGCACTCATATATTTTGAAAAGGCCCTTGATATAGCTAAAAATGAAAAAAACAAACAACATGAGTTATATATATACATGGATATAGGCGCTTTATATGGAAATCAAAGTAAACGTGCATATGCACTCGAATATTTTATTAAAGCTTTAGCAGTCAGTGAGAGCATCGGAGATAAAAATAAACAGATGGCAAATTTGGGAAATATTGGTACATTATATCGTAGCTTGAATAATAATGATAGGGCGATTTATTATTTAGAACAAATGCAAATTATTGCAGAAGAATTAAATGAGCCACATGGAAAAAGAAAAGCATATTATGAACTTGGATTTATCTACAAGAATAAGGGAGATTTTGAAAAAGCAATAGAAAATATACAAAACGCACTTGAAATCATTCGTTCTATTGGTGATACAGCCTTTGAAGTTGCAAGTTTACAAACTTTAGCCGAAATTTACTACCGACAGGAACCAAAAGATTATGAAAAAGCAATGGAATATTCCATGGAAAGTTTACGTATTTGTGAAAAAATTGGTAATAAGCATTTGGCGAGTGCTGCATGGACATCATTGTCAAATGTATATCGAGAATTAAAGCAATATAAGGAATGCCGGAGCACGTCATTAAAAGCGTGGGATTGTGATTCTACTATTAAGGATGCTGGAATAAATATATTTTCCAATTTAATAATATCTGATATACATTTAGGTAATTATGATAAAATATTGACATACTTCCAAAAATATTGTGAACTAAAAGATCAAGTTTCAGCAAAAAGCTTTCAAGAAACATTAACAGAAATGGACGTCAAATATGAGACCGAAAAGAAAGAGATGCGTATAGCCACCCTTGAAAAAGAGAAACAATTCTATATTTGGCTCGGTATTTCCGGATTCATCGTATTACTGTTGATTATCGGTTTATTACTCATCAATCGTCGATTGGCTATACAGAAACGAAAAGTTGCGGAACAACAACGTGAAATCGCAGAGCAGCAACGCAGATTGGCCGAACAAAAGGTAATACAACTCGAACAGGAAAAACAACTGGTTGCCACCCAGGCTGTACTTGACGGCGAAGCGGCCGAACGTTCCCGTTTGGCGCGCGACCTGCACGACGGGTTGGGAGGCTTGCTGTCGGTAGTCAAATTGAATCTCAAAGACCTGAGAAATCATTCTATCATGGATAACCCTGATGCCGGTCGTTTTGACAAAGCGATGGAACTGCTCGATGAATCGATTGGCGAGCTTCGCCGCGTGGCACACCACATGATGCCCGAATCGCTGGTACGCTACGGGTTAAAAACATCACTCGAAGACTTTTGCCGTGCCATACCCGGGGCGCATTTTCAGTATTACGGCGGTGATCAGCGTTTGGACAGCCGGTTGGAAGTACTCATCTATCGTTGTGCTTACGAATTGGTGAACAATGCCGTTAAGCATGCCCATGCAACCAACATCAACTTACAGTTGATGGTTGACAACGGTTTGGTGTCGCTTTCGGTAAGAGACGACGGTTGCGGATTCGATCCTGCTTCGGTTGCTTCCGGCGCCGGTCTGGAAAATATCCGTACACGGGTGTCGGTCTATAATGGAAAAATGAACATCTATTCCTCGCCGGGAAATGGAACGGAAGTAAGTATTGAGATAGAAAGAAACGAGGGGTAATGATAAATGGTTAATGATAAATGATGAGTGATGAATTAAGAGATAACTTATTCTTTTCCTCCGCTGACAGGGAACGTAGCTCTGCCAACGGTCTTGACCTTAACAGAGGCGAAATAGATATCTTGAACTAAAAGACATGGAATGATTAATATCGTTTAGTTAATGATTCTGACAGGTCTACCGATCCCTGTCAGGTCGCTACGTCAAAGACCTGTCAGGGTTCGGTAGAACTTGACAGCGTCAGATGATACTTGACACAACATTGGTGTGTAATTGTTATGTGCAAGGTTGCGATTAACAATTGCAGCCATACGATTGCTTTACGCACACCTGCAATTATTAATTGTTGCTCTGCAATCTTTAATTGTACCTCTGCGATTATTAATTGCAGTTTTGCAATTGCTTTACGCATGCATGCAATTGTTAATCGCACGTCTGCAATTATTAATTGTTGTCATGCAATTGTTAATTGCATATCTGCGATTGTTAATTGCACACGTGCAATTGCTTGATTCAGCTCTGCAATTCATTCATATAGCCTTGTAAATTATATTCGCAACGCAAACAATTATTGATACAAAATAACATTAATGTAACTCATAGTACATGACAAAATTTAGACATTCCTTATTCTATGCCTGAAAGGCGATATTTTCATAACCGCAAGTTGCGCTTCGCTTACTTGCGGATTGACAACTAACATAGCCATTACCTGTAAGGTAAGACGTATATGTCTTGCCTTGCAGGCAATAATAGTCTGTTACCTTCTCTGCAGGTCGTTGACCTGCGGTTATGAAAATCGGGCTTTTCAAGCCTTAAAAATATTTTGTCATGTACTAAAAATATAAACTGCTTATCCACAATAAGCAAGTTAAAATATTGTATTTTTGCATATGGCAAATACAGAACTGTACCCTAAAGATTTTCAAGAATTCTTATCGTGTTTCCCTGATGAAAGATCATGTTGGGATTACCTTATTTCCGT
>JAVBNI010000074.1:0-6706 GCA_031551645.1 Bacteroidales bacterium
GCATATGCAACAAACCGTTGCCTGGACAAGAAAAAATGTAAAAAATCGTTTCATTGTTTTAATCCTGTTGATTAGATATGTGAAAATTATCCTGCAAAAGTAATTTTTTATTATGAATATTAAAATACTGGAATAGATCGCAGATTGAATGGATTAGCGCGGATTTTTTGTATATCCATGATCATAACTTAAATTCGATCAACCCAACAGGTGCTCCACTATGCAAAATCATTGTTGACCTAACTCCATCAGAAGGTATATCTGGTTCAGAAATAATTTCAAAATTATGTTTGGCAAATTCCTTGTCAATATCATCAACTTCAAACGCAATATGAGGAACTGATTTTATGATATCTGATATTGGACAATCTTTGTCAAATCTCATCCACTCAATCCCAAATGGACTTGTATTAAATCCTGAAACATAGAACTTCAGGTGAGGTAAGTATCTCTCATTTGGCATCACTTTATCGGTTGGAATTCCAATGTGATGATATTTCCATCCCCATTGGGTAACGCATTCCGCTAATTCGTGATCTTGTCTTATATTTTTCATTTTGATTATTCTTTGTTTATTGTATCATGCACTAAATAAATCATATCTACACATTGCTGTCCACCGTCATATATCGGTTCGGGATAATTTTCCGTGAAGAAATTCTTTACCACATGCGAAATCCGGAACCCGCATTGTAGGTAAAACCCAATGCCCGACTCGCCTGTACCGACATATATTTCCCGGGAACGGTAACGACGCAATGCAAACTCAATCAATCTCCGGCCAATTCCCCGGTTTTGACAGCGGGGCGCAACGGACAGGTTTTTGATTTCGAAATCCGTATCCGAAAGCGGCACGACTACCATCACTCCGGCAACGATACCGTTTTCCCGGAATGCGAACATCTCGCCGCGTGAAAGGTACCGTTCGATCATTTCCATGGATGGATCGGCTTCGAGCAACAGTGGTAAGTATGTCCGTTTCTCGCACTCGCTGACTTCCTCCACCGGGAAAACTACCGACTCGACAAAGTCAGCCCGTTCGCCGAGGCTCGTTTTGGGAACTTCCTGCAACCGGTATCCGCAAGCCGTATATGTTTCCTTCATCACCTCGAAGGTGGCGACGGCTTCTCGGAATGATTGTTTCCGTTCGGCGTCGGTGTGGTATATTTCCTCCCACACGGGAAGGATCAACGCGGTGGGGTTATAGCGGTACATGCCGGCGGAGTGGCTCATTGCCGGTGTTGTTTCCAGACCTGTGAGCCTCGCGTAAGCCAAAGTGTCGGGGATACCCCTGTCGAAGAAAACGACCGGGAACCACTGTGGACACGTAGTAAACGAGTCAACAGAACGGCCCAGCATCAAGCCGGCATACGCTATTGTATCCCGCCAAGGCAGTGCATTACCGCCCGTTTCCATTTGCTCGCGGATGATCTGCCGGGCGACTTCGTCAATGCAAACGAACCCACGGCTCTTCAACTCGTTGATCAAAGCGGTTTTGCCCGCTCCCGGCCCACCTGTGATTACAAAAAAGTTGGGCCTGTTTAATATGTTTTTCATTTGTTAAAATTATTATCTGATGCCGATAGTCCGGCCAAACAACCCTGTCAGCAGCTAACGCAGCCTGACAGGTTGTTTGAGGGAGACAGCATTCATTACTATTCTTTGTTCATCCGTACGATCCGCGGCATGAAACGCCCGTGTACTTCTACCAACGCGGCTTGCGCCTCCATCACCCGGTCGATGTCCTTATAGGCCAGTGATGCTTCCTCTACCGAGCCACCTATGAGCGTCACACCTGCCGCGGTGAGCATTTTGTTCAGGTCCGACCGTGTGAAACTGTCTTTGGCTTTTTGCCGCGACATGGCCCGCCCTGCACCGTGCGAGGCTGAATACAGCGCTTCGGGCTGGCCCTTGCCGCACACCAAGTACCCTGCCGTGGTCATGCTGCCGGGTATGATCCCTGCTTCGCCTGCATGCGCCGGGGTTGCACCTTTGCGGTGTACAATCGCCCCGCGGCCGTCGGGCAAGGTTTCTTTCCACGCAAAGTTATGATGGTGGTTGACATTGGCAACCACATGCAAACCCATCGCTTTGGACAGGTTGGCGTGTATCCGCTCATGGCAGGCTTGGGCATAAGCTCCCGCAAGGTTCATGCATTGCCAGTATTCCTGTCCTTCGGCGGAAGCCA
Source organism: Bacteroidales bacterium (assembly GCA_031551645.1). GTDB lineage: Bacteria > Bacteroidota > Bacteroidia > Bacteroidales > UBA4181 > JAIRLS01. The sequence continues at coordinate 2,189 of JAVBNI010000074.1, forward strand.
TATCCAACCAAGCAAAATGCTGCGCCTCACGCGGAAGTTTGCACCGTTCGCAGGCAATGGCTGTGTAATGGCGGGCTATTTCGGCGCCCAGGCCACGTGAGCCGGAATGTGACAATAGCGCCATGTACCGGCCTCCGGGCAAACCGAGTATGTTGCCGGGATAAAGCTCCAAGTCGCCGAACTCCACGAAATGGTTGCCTCCGCCGGATGTACCCAATTGCCGTACCGCTTTCCCGTGAAGGGACCTCAGTAATGGTATTTCGCGAAACCCGGGATGGTCGAGTACTTCGTGTTCCTGCACAAAACCCAATCCTCCGTCCATGCCGAAATGTGTGAACTCTTTCAATGCTTCCTTCGCTTGGTGGGCGTACCGTTGGAGATGTTGCGGGCTTTCGCGGAATACCGACAGGGACATGCGGCAACCGATGTCGACACCCACAGCGTAAGGTATTACCGCGTTGTTTACCGCCAATACCCCGCCGATAGGCAAGCCGTAACCGGCATGTGCATCGGGCATCAACGCGCCTTGCATGGCGACGGGCAGGCGCATGGCTAATTCCATCTGGTGCTTGGCCGGGTGTTCGATATGTTTGCCGCCATAGCTTTTGAACCCCAATGGCTCATTGCGCAAATCGTAACAAGTGAACTCAGTCTGTTCTTCCTGAGGGCAGAAATGTCCGGAGAGTCGCCCCCAGACTTCGTGCCCGGCGTAATTGGCAGGGTTTTGCAACACATCAACCAGCTCGGCCAGCACTTCCTGTTTGGTGCGGTGCTTGCAATGCTTGTTAATGGCAGTGGTGGCGATGCTCCGGGCTACATTGCCGGTGTAGCCTATTTTACTTAAATCTTTGGTTCTTATGGATAAATTCATAAAAATAATTCGAATGAAATGTTTCCGGGAGTGATGTTCTCTATTTCAAATAACTCCCGCACTACTTGTTCTTTTTGTTTGTTTTTAAAAGGATTTCCGGACAGACGTACATCTTCCCTGTAACCCCAAGCTTTGTACCACTTGTATCCGCGGCCGTGCAGCCAATCGAGGCGCGAACGTGCCGGGTAGGCGTCGAGGATGCGTTCCAGCTCAGCCTTGCGGCATTCAAGTTCCCAGTCGTGCTTTCGCCTTTGGGTGATCATGTTGGGTCCGGTTTTCAGGACGAAGCGCCAAGGTTCGCGGAAAACGTATTGTATCCGCCAGCATTTGCTGCGCGGACACCAGTATTCTTCTTCCTGAAACCAACGGGTTTCCTCTTCGGTGAGCCGCATCCGCTGGAATTCGTACAAGCCGGGCTTCTGCAACTCCTGCGGCCGGACAACGTATCCCGATTTCCCGCGGCGACGACGTTTCTTCTTGAAGTCCTTGCGCGAACTGTATTGCTCAGTATTGATCTTTTCGAGGATGCCTTCGAAGAATGCAGCCCGTGTGCTTTGCCGCACATCGTCGCGCAACACGAAAGTGCGTTTCCAGCCGCGCTGATAGGGAATTTCAAGATCTTCGTAGCCCAGATTGCGGATTTGCTGCCAAACCTTGCTGTATTCGCGATCGACAGCCAACAGGCGTTTGTCGAAATCCTTTCTTGTTTTTCGCTTTTTCTGCCGTGCTGTCGGCAGATTGTCAAATAACATATATCAAATCAATGATAGAAATGACGATTGAAAACCATTACAGGTATCAATCAATTGGATTATAAAAAATCGGGGGAGGGATTGGCTTAACAACGCGCTACATAGCCACGCCTATCATACAATATGCGGTTCAGATACCGTAACTTTTGTATGAACAATAAGAATTCTGATCCGGAATTTTACCGGACTGCCAATCCAAAAGGGTTATATGTTATTCTCCAGCATAATCAGACCCTCCATTCGTTAAAGGGTTCAACATTTTTGAGGCTGCAAATGTACAGGATATTTTTGAAATAAAATATTATTTTTAATTTGGTTCTATTCCGACCCTGTCAGCAGCTCCGCAGCCTGACAGGTCGTTGACGCGCTGACCTGACAGGATCGGTAGACCTGTCAGGGTCAAAACAATATTGATTTGACACGATTTATGGTTTAGTTAAAGCCACTGTCAGGGTCAAGACCGCTGACAGGGCTATATTCCCTGACAGTGGTCGATAGACCCTGTCAGTAGAAGAAGATAATAATCCACTCTTAACTAAACGACATTAATTTATGTTTACTCCTGTTTTACTTACGCTTACCTTTGATTTACGTATATCTACTTCTGATTTACGTACACTTATTTCTAATTTATGTATGTCTACTTCTAATTTACGAACATCTACTTCTAGTTTCAGAATATGAATTTCCAGTTTCAAAATATCTGCTTCCAGTTTCCGTACTTCTACTCCCGGTTTCAGAGTGTCTGTTTCTATTTTCAAAATATCTACTTCTTATTTATGAACATTTACTTTAATACAACTTACGTCTGTCTGGACATTTTTGATTGTCACAAAGTGGAACCCGGGTTTTACCCTTTGAAGAAACCAGCTTACCAATTATTGATGGCTGCGTATTTCGCGATGCTTTAACTTTGTCAAATAATCATCAATAAATGAATAATGTCCAAATATTTAAACATCATCCTTTGTGCTGTATCCGTTGCTTGTACCGATCACCGCGGCGATGCGCAGGAAAGATTTCCCAAAGCCGACAGCATGCTGGTCGCGCATCATCTGGCCAAAATCACAAAAACCGAAGGGTGCCGCAACTACCGTAACATCCCGCTGCTGAACCAAACTGCGGATTACATTTTGTCCGTTTTCGGGCAATATGCGGATACTGTCTGGTTCCAACCTTATCTGGCGGATGGCAGGATGTACAAGAATGTTGTTTGCCGGTTCGGATGCAGCAATAAGCCGCTTATTGTGGTGGGCGCACATTACGACGTATGTGGCGACCAGGAAGGCGCTGATGATAATGCAAGTGGTGTGGTGGCGCTGCTTGAGCTGGCAAGGATGCTGAAAGGTCAACCGTTGGATTATCCAGTAGAACTGGTTGCTTATTCGTTGGAAGAGCCGCCCTATTTCAGGACGCCGTACATGGGAAGCTACATTCATGCCAGATCGTTGGCCGAAAAGAATATTCCCGTTTACGGAATGTTGGCTGTTGAGATGATCGGCTTTTACAAAGATGAAAAAGGTTCGCAACGATACCCTGTGAAGCCGATGAAAGTAGTGTATGGTACAACCGGCGATTTTATCCTGCTTGCCAAGAGAACAGGATCAGGAGTGTTTGTCCGCCGTTTTTCGTCCGCTTTCGCTAATGTTGCCGAAGTGCCGGTCAACCAGATCAAAGCGCCGGCTAAGACGGCAGGGATCGATTTTTCGGATCACCTCAATTATTGGAGCCTCGATTATGATGCGTTGATGGTGACCAATACTGCTTTCTACCGGAACGAAAATTACCATCGGCCAACGGATACCATGGAAACGCTGGATATACCCAAAATGACATCGGTAATTGACGCTATCTTTATGACCTTAATAAAGGTAGCGAAGGAAGAACAAATGGTGGCCGGGAAGTTCCAGAAGAAAAAGAAGCAGGGCAATTGAACGATGTCCGGAAAAGTATATTGCAGTCACACTTTTATCACGGAAAAATGTTGTCCGGTACATTTTACAAGATTGACCTTTATGTGTTTTGATTGTTTATCTTATGTATCATAATAACCAGTTGGAAATGAAGAAAGCCATTCTTTTTGGAGCAAGCGGATTTGTAGGATCATATCTACTCGAAGAGTTATTGGATAACTCGGATTATGGACAGGTAACCATCGTCGTCAGGAAGCCATTGGATACCCGGCATCCGAAACTCAAGATGCTGACAGGAAATTACCATTCGTTATCTGGTTTAATTAACGATATCGAAGCCGATGATGTTTTCATTGCCCTTGGCACTACCAAAAAGAAAACACCCAACGAGGCCGACTACTACCAGGTTGACCACAACTATCCTGTATTAGCTGCTAAAATAGCCAAAGAGAAAGGCGCAAAATCTGTTTTCTTGGTTACGGCTATAGGCGCCAATGTTCGTTCGAGCATCTTTTATGTGAGAACGAAAGGCGAAGCCGAACGGGACATCATCGCGCTGGATTATGAGCATACAAGCATCTTCCGTCCTTCGATGATTATGGGAGCCCGGAAAGAAAACCGTCCGTTGGAAAAAGTTATGATGACGGTATGGGCGATAATCACACCCCTACTCGTTGGAAAATTGAACAAGTATAAAGGTATCAAAGGCGAGGATATTGCTAAAGCCATGAACCGGGCGGCCAAAAATCCAACGGAAAAGTTAAAGATTTTCCATTGGACGGAGATGAAAGAACTGCTTTAACAAAAACAACCCATCTGCTATATTTTTTAAAATAAATCCAATCGGGTAGGAGAAACGGGATTATTTCCCGTTTCGACCTCCCACACCACCCGGCATACCGTTCGGTACCAAGGCGGTTCCGTGCTTTGACACATTACTGCGTGTGAGATGTTGTTTTCAGTTATCCCTTCGGGACGATCA
>JAVBNI010000250.1:0-10459 GCA_031551645.1 Bacteroidales bacterium
CCTGACGCAAATAGCCCAGGCCATAGAACATCAGTATATGGGGCAACTGGCTCGGAAAACCGGCATTCTCAACGAGTCGGACAAACTTTACAAAACGTTGTTCAATTCGATCTCCCACGAACTGCGGATACCGATATCCACCATTATGGGCGCTTCAGACTTACTCTCCAGCGAGCTTTCAGAACCTGTTAAAGCCGAGCTTTACGGAGAAATCACGGATGCATCCAAGCGGCTCAACCGGTTGGTGGAAAACCTGTTGAACATGTCGCGGCTTGAGTCGGGACGGATTGCCGTCCGTGCGGACTGGTGCGATATCAACGATCTGTTCCGGTCGGTAACGGAAAGTTTGGAGGAGGAACTTCGTCCATTCTCGATCAAAGTATCTGTTCCCGAAACTATACCTATGGTAATGCTCGACTTCGGCCTGATAGAAACTGCGCTATATAACCTGGTATACAATTCCAGCATTTATTGTCCTCCCGAAACAACGATCAGATTAAAAGCCACATTCAATGACCATCATCTTGTATTGCAGGTGGTAGACGAGGATGGACCCGGCTTCGAACCCAACGATCTACCTCATGTGTTTGACAAGTTTTGGCGCTATCAGGATACTAAAACCGGTGGCCTTGGCTTAGGGTTGTCTATTGTTAAAGGTTTCGTGGAAGCGCATAAAGGCACTGTTGATGTGGAAAATAGAAAAAACGGCGGTGCATGTTTTACCATAAAAATTCCCATAAGCACATAAGGCGATTACGCCCAAACAGGATCACACGAACCATAAATCCGACCGACCGTATTTACTGATGAATTTCCTTTTTGTATATTTTGTCATAACAGATATTTGTCAAATTATTACAATAAAATGAAAATTACCAGATTGTAACTGGTTAAAAATATGGACATAAGTTTTTTATACAATACAGGTAACACGTCGTCAAAACCTTATCCCACCCTCCCACAAGCTTGGACCATTTTTGGAGTGTATTTATTTTTACAGCTTTTCTTACTTTCCCTGTCATTTCTGACGACAAAAATTTTTACAATAGATTATGGAAAATATTGGCTGGGGCTTATCAACTATATCATAGTATTTTCAGGCATATTGACTTTTGTTGTATTCATGTTAAAAGTCAGAAAGCAAAAAATTGTATTTGCAAAAAACAGAGTTTCCTCTGTTGCCTTTTTATTAGTGCTTTTTATCATGCCATTATCGGCAATCGTATTTGAACCCATCAGCCAATTTGTCGACTTTATCCCTTTCCCGGATAGCATAAGGGAATATCTTGATCATATAAAGCAAGCAATAGAAGATGCAACAAACGCATCCCTCCCTTCATTTTTATCAATTGTAATAGTAGCGCCCATATTGGAAGAAATTGTATGTAGAGGGATCAATATTAGAAGGATTGCTAAAAAATAAAATGAACCCTAAATGGGCTATCCTATGGTCGGCAATTATTTTTACTTGTTTTCATTTAAACCCGTATCAATTGGTATATCCATTGGTGATGGGATGTTTCTTGGGCTGGGTTTACTATAAAACTCGTTCGGTATGGATTTGTATATTTATGCACTTTGTAAATAATGGATTTGCATTCTTTATTTTAACAACTACAATAGAAAATCCGCAACAACCATCGCTTAAAGATACGTTAGATTCTAATTATCTATTAGTTTATATGATTGCTACAATAACCATATTTGCTTTAACCTATTTGTTGAATCTATCTTTTAAAAGAAGGGAAGAGTCTGACAAAGAAAAACTAAATGAGTAATTGAGAATTGAGAATTTATCAAACTCACTCGCCGTATCGACAAAAAAAATTATTTATCCAAAACTCAGGTAATAATCAGGGCAACCGCATCAAAATAAAATGTGTCAACATTTTATAATTCTTGTTCATTTTTTATCCACGAATTACACAAATTAACACGAATTTTAGGCTTTGTTGCAACGATGTTATTCTGATTATCAGTTGTTTATAAATTTAATTTTTAGTTGGCAAATTTTGACAAACGGTTTATTCTTAAACGATTATAAAAAATAGACTTCAAAATGAGATAAAAATTGACACTTGTAATTATTTAAAGAACAATATGTTATTCGTTGCAACAAAGTCCGAATTTTATATTAACACGAATTAAATTTTAGCTTTGCTGAAATTCTAATTAGTGAAAATTCGTGTAATTCGTGGATAAAATTTTTGATACGGTTACCCTGGGTAATAATATTAGAGTTATAAAATCTACTTTTTTAAAAACATTGTTACTTTTGTAGGCCACAATAAAACAATCTTAATCAATCATTGTACTATTCGAATGCGACAAGACCATGATTAAATCTTTTCATGTGTTTATATGTTTCTTAAGAAAAGGACATTTGTATACGAAATGAATTATACCGTAAGGTTTGCTTGTATGATCTTTCGTATCTTTATCAAAATTTTTCAACCCCCATGTCAGATAAAAAACAAACAGGATTAAATGACAAAGAAGTAGTTGCCAGCCGTGAGCAGTATGGCGCCAATATATTAACCCCTCCCAAGCGGGATCCGCTTTGGAAGTTATTTTTCGAAAAATTTAAAGATCCTATCATCCGGATATTGCTGATAGCAGCTTTTTTATCACTTGGAATTTCGTTTGTTCATGGCGAGTTTGCCGAAACCATTGGTATTTTTTGCGCCATCTTTCTTTCCATTGGCATCGCATTCTGGTTTGAAGTCGATGCGCGCAAAAAATTTGATATTCTCAATCAAGTAAATGACGATACTCCGGTAAAGGTAATCCGCAACGGCAACATCTGCGAAATTCCCAAGAAGGACATCGTGGTAGGTGATATTGTCCTGCTCGAAACAGGCGAGGAAATACCCGCCGACGGTTTGCTGCTCGAAGCCGTTTCATTACAGGTTAATGAGTCAACTCTTACCGGTGAACCCGTAATATCCAAAACAACCCATCCCGAACATTTCAAAGAGGAAGCCACATATGCCTCGAACCAAATCATGCGGGGAACCACAATCATCGACGGGCATTGTACCATGGAAGTAACAGCCGTAGGCGATGATACCGAATTTGGTAAAGTAGCAGCTAAAGCTGCCGAAGATCCCGGTGAAGAAACGCCGCTCAGCCAGCAATTGGAAGGTCTCGCAAAATTGATTGGCGTAGTGGGTTTCATATTGGCAATACTTACTTTTTCCACTTTATTTTTTAAAGATATTTTCACGAGTGGAGCCGACTATGGTCTGGGACAATTAGGCTTATTAGGCGCTGCAATGATTGGTACGTTGGTAGCTTTTACCAAAGTGTGGGTACCGATTATCTACGACGGTCTTGAATTGTTGGGTAAAAATGCCAAAGTACCCAAAATTGTCGCAAAGGGCAGTTGGCTCAAATGGCTGTTTTTGGGAGCGACTACATTTGTCGTCCTGTGCGGGGTAGGATATCTATTTGGTACGAACCCATTAGATCCCGGATCGTGGGTGTCTGTCGATGTGGCCGGTCGTATCCTGCAACATTTCATGGTAGCCGTTACATTGATTGTAGTGGCTGTTCCCGAAGGTTTGCCCATGAGTGTTACCCTCAGCCTTGCACTCAGTATGCGCCGCATGTTGCAGACCAACAATCTTGTACGCAAGATGCATGCCTGCGAAACAATGGGAGCTGCCACCGTCATTTGCACCGATAAAACGGGTACGCTTACCAAAAATCAAATGCAGATATACCAGACCAATTTTTACGGTTTGCCGGAACAAATGCTATCCGGCGACGAAACGAGCAAACTGGTGACTGAAAGTATTGCTGCCAACTCTACGGCATATCTTGACTACAGCGATCCGAAGAAAGTGAAAACTCTTGGCAATCCGACTGAAGCTGCACTTCTGCTGTGGCTCAATGGTAAAAATATCAATTATCTCAAATTACGTGAAGATGCTGATACCATCAATCAATTAACCTTTTCTACCGAACGTAAGTATATGGCTACGCTGGTGGATTCGGCACTGCTGAACAAACGTATCCTGTACGTGAAAGGCGCGCCGGAAATCGTATTTTCGAAATGTCACAATGTGCTTACATCAAACGGATTGGAAAATACAAAGTCTTTCAGGCAAAAAGTGGACGAGCAATTACTCCGGTACCAGAACCAAGCAATGCGGACACTCGGATTCGCTTATTGCGAAATAGATTCCAAAGAACCGGATGAGGATATCAAAACTCTGGTGGATGGTAATCTCACATTTCTCGGTATAGTGGCTATTTCTGATCCGGTACGCGAAGATGTGCCGGCAGCTGTTGAAAAATGCCTTACAGCAGGCATACAAGTAAAAATCGTCACCGGCGATACACCCGGTACAGCCAAAGAAATAGGCCGGCAAATCGGTATTTGGCAAGCCAACGATACAGATATCAACATGATCACCGGTCCTGAGTTTGAAGCCTTGCCGGACAACGAAGCACTTGCACGGGTAATGCAGTTAAAAATCATGTGCCGCGCACGTCCCACCGACAAACAACGCCTGGTGCAACTGCTGCAACGGAAAGGCGCCGTAGTGGCTGTCACCGGCGACGGTACCAACGACGCTCCGGCATTGAACTTTGCACAGGTTGGTCTTTCAATGGGATCGGGAACATCAGTGGCTAAAGAAGCCAGTGATATCACGTTGCTTGACGATTCGTTCAACAGCATCGCCACAGCTGTGATGTGGGGACGCTCGCTCTACAAAAACATCCAGCGTTTCCTACTGTTCCAGCTAACCATCAACGTATCGGCGCTTATCATCGTATTCCTCGGTTCCGTATTCGGGCATGAATTACCGTTGACTGTCACCCAAATGCTGTGGGTTAATCTGATCATGGATACCTTTGCGGCGGGAGCATTGGCCTCTCTCCCACCCGACCCCAATGTGATGCGTGAGAAACCGCGAAAAAACACCGATTTTATTGTCACCCCGGCCATGCGGTACAATATCCTATCCACAGGTATTAGCTTTGTCGTCCTGTTATTGGCGTTGTTGTTCTTCTTTACGGATGCCGAAGGAAATGTCAGTCCCTACGATTTATCCCGCTTTTTCACCATATTTGTCATGTTACAGTTCTGGAACATGTTTAATGCCAAAGCTTTTGGAACCGGAAAATCTGCTTTTGCCGACTTACGGCATTGTACAGGATTTCTCACCACTTCAACCCTGATCATTGCCGGACAAATACTTATTGTTACTTTCGGCGGAGAAGTATTCCGCACTGTACCACTCTTACTTAAGGATTGGCTCATCATTACAGGAGTCACTTCATTGGTGCTATGGATAGGTGAAGCAATGCGACTTGTGCGAAGAAAAGTAAACCACTGACTTTATGCAGGATCAATCTACTGATGTTGAAATGATGGGAATGTCTGTCAGATTTTTTTGGAAAAGTATTCCTTATATCCTGTGTATCATTTTTGCAGTGACCTACCATTGGGTAAGATGGGAAAAACCTTTTCCCGATGCTTTTTCCTATATATCTGTTGCAAACGAATATCTACAGGGTAATTTCGACAGCGCAGTCAATGGCTATTGGTCACCTTTACTCTCCTGGTTGATGATCCCGTTGATGGCCTTGGGTATTTCAGGGTTAGGCGCTATTCATATTGTATTGATCATTGCAACCGTAATCGCATTAAGGGTAGCTGATCTGAGCCTTAGACCGGTTATTCCTAATCCTTTATTCAGGATATTCGCATTATCCGTATGTGCTAATTTATTCGCCGTCCTATCCATCTGGGTCATGAGTCCGGATTTTTTATCGGTAATGTTATGGGCTGTTGCTTTTTGGATATATATCAACAAAGATCGTTACCTGCCAATAAACCTGGGATGTTTGTTGGGTATCACCGGAGGATTGCTGTATCTCGCCAAAGCATACAATTTCTATGTATTCATTTTATGTTGTATCGTAATAGGCCTTATAGACATTTTATGGATGAAAAGGGCGAAACCGATTGTATTGAAATCCTCTTGTGCATGCATATTGGTTTTTATCATCATATGCGGAGTATGGATCGCATTGATCAGTTCCAAGTACGGCTATGCGACCATTTCAACTTCCGGGACATGGAATTCCCTATATGCCGCCGCAATGGATCAAAACTTGGATGAAAAGCTTATTTTTTTCAAAACTCCTTACGAAAATGCCTTTTCGGTACTCAACGACAGGTCATATTACATTCCGGAACTTAAGAAGTTTACCGTTGAAACAACATTTTCCGGACATATTACCAGAATTGGCCGCAACATTTGGGAATTCATTAAAATATTCGGGTGGTTTGCCTGGATATTTATTCCTTTTGCTGTTTATATCAAAAAAAAGCAATTAGATTTTAACTTTGTATCGACCCTGATTCTCTTCTGTTTGATATATTCGGCAGGTTATATTCTATTGTTCATCGAGTTCAGGTACATCATGCCCGTATATTATGCAGCCATCCTCCTTGCTTGCTATATGTTACATGAACTATATTGCTCCCTAAAAGGACGTTTTAATGTAAAAATATTACAAATTACAGCCATAGTTGGATATTTTCTCTTTTGTTCCGTATCATTATATGGATGGATCGGTATGTACGAAAAACCTGACTTCACCTACATCATAGAAATGAAAGAGCATATTCCTGAAAAATCGGTCATCATTACCTACAGAAATGCTAAATACGGTCATTACGCTGCCTATTATAACCAGTATTTTCATTGTGGTAATTTGACAGACATCAGCCTATTGACCGATGACAAGATTAAAGAATACGGGATCGACTATCTGGTTGTCCCCAAAGGAGAATCTGTCGATGTAAAGTATCCGCTCATATTTTCGGGCGAAAAGGTAGATATATACAGTCTCAAAAACTCTTAGGGACAATGACGAAATAACATCCCCATCTTTTTCAGACAGGATTAACATGATTTACAAGATAGCGAAATCGTCCTGTAAATCATGTTAATCCTGTCAAATGAGTAAATTATTTTGTCTTCATTCCTTACTAAACAGATGGTTCATCTGTTTGGTCGAGTTTCAGCCACCGCATACATATCAGGCTAATAGCAATATATGCAGCGCTAATCAGGATTTTTAACGGCCAGACCAGTTCTACTGCCCAAAACACAAATCCGGTAAGGAACAGTGATAACAAAAGGATTTTCACAAACGGATAATCCACCTTGGTTTTGCTTTTGTATTCCTTCATGAAAAAACCACTGTATCCCATGTACTGCTGGAAAATAAAATTGACAACGGCTGCACCCCATATTCCCCAAATCGGAATTACAGCAAGATATCCGGCAAAGCTGAATATACCTGCAATGGCCGATACTTTAAGCAAGCTTGTTGTGTTTTCATAGTAAAAAAACATATTGGTAGAGGCCACATACATTGGCCTGTAAGTGTATGCCATAATCAAAATGATCGCTAACGGATATACCGTCTGCAATTCGGCATTTTTTACCAGGACAAGAAAGATTTCCTTGGCCCACAATGAAAACAGGAATGTAGCGCCGAAGACAATGATCAGCATGGTATAAATCAATTTCCGGGCATAATCCTCCCTATTATTGCGGATTTGTTCCATCGTCATGGGATTCACTGCCATATTGATTGAGTTGGCAAATGTCTCGAAATATCCGCCAAACTGTGCTGCAAAATTGTAATTACCGATCGACTCCATCGGCACACTGCATCGATCCATCACCATACGGTTGGACGTGTTGAGAAGGTACGAACTGTAATAATGGGGAATGGTTGGCAAGGCAACTTTCAAACTCCTCAGAATGGTTTTCATTCTGAAACAATAAATAGGACTCAAACCATATTTCTTATTCACCACCCACCAATAGGAAGCATTAATGAAACAACCGGAAAGAAAACTACTAATATACCATCCCATGTAGCCCATCTTAAACCAGACGACAAACAATAAATTGGCGGCAACTGTCAACAGGCCCGAAATGATACTCCTAACGGCAATTGGTCCCGGTTTCTGCTGTAAACGATAGTACATCACACCGATCAACGAGGTTGCACCAAAAAAGACAGTGGCAAAATTGGACAGGAAAATGATTGCCCATCGATTTTCATGAGCTTCTTCGGGTATGATAAAATACAAAAGGATGCTTTGCAAGATAACGAAAATGATCATCCAGAACTGGAGAAATCCATATATCTGTCGCCAAAGCCATTTGTACTGATATTTATGCCGGTAAAAAGAAGTTGCTAATACAATATTCATTCCCAAGGTACTGAATACGGAAATAGCGCCGGTATATGCCGCAATGGTTCCGGCAATACCATAATCAACATCTGTCAGGTAACGGGTAATTACCGGAAGTATCAATATTCCCACCACCTTCGATACGTGGGGCGCTAAACCATACAACGCACTTTGCGAAAGTATTTTCTTGAGCATTGGAGATTATCAGAATCAACGCAAAGTAACATGTGATTTATCAGAATCGCAACTTGGTTGATATTTTTTAGAAATCACACAGGATATCTTTAATAATTGACAGTTGAACTTAGCGAAGCGATCTCATGAGGCAAAGCCGAATAAAATGAAAAATGGAAAATGAATACAAGGCATACCATTGCCATACACCAAAATAGAAATATCGATGATTTATCAATAAGCTCTTCTGTTTTGAGATAAGTCATTATATTTTATCAGAATAAACATTAAACAAATATACGTATTGATTTATAGCAACTTTGAGTTATTAGAAAATATCTAATAACTCAAAACAGGTTTAAAATATTAAACAAACGGCTGCTACAATTATTTGAAATGCTTATCGGCAAAATTAAGATATTGCATCCAATCATATTTGGTCAGATCATGCTGACCCGAACGGAAGTGATAACCAATGTACCCGGATTGCACAGGTTGGTTCAGGGGAGGCATTTCCGTTGAGGGTAATCCTGTCAATCCGAAAAGAGCATAAACAGGATTGGCATATATACCGGATAAAAATTCACCCTTAGGATCCGCCCAGAGATCTTTTTCGGCACTTGCTATGTATACCAGCCGGGGAGCAATCAACGCAATCAGTTCGTGCTGATCCATAGGTAATACACCTTCGTTGTCATTATATTTTTTCAGATTGGTACAAAACCAGTTAGGAAAGCTTGTATTGATGATACTGAGCGTTTCACCGAATCGTCTTTTTGACAGGGCAGCTCCGCAACATCCCGAATTGTTGGATACTGCCAGGGCAAAACGTTCGTCGGAAGCTCCGGCCCAAAGAACAGCCTTTCCCTGACGCGAATGTCCGATAATGGCCACATGTTTGGCATCAATGTCATTATCAGTTTCAATATAATCCATTGCCCTGCCGTGTCCCCACGCCCACGCTGCTATGGTTCCCCATTCGTCAGATTTGGGTTTGTCCTGGCCTTTGGCGTAAAACAACGGATAAACACCTTGCTGAAATCCGGAACCGGGATCCAGGTCGTTGGTTTTAATGGAAACCAATCCGTATCCCCTTTCAAGCAGCATGGTCACCGACCATTTTGCTGATAGCAAACCAACGCCGGGAGTATCGAGGCCTTCATTCCCCAATACCGGATTACCCAGAAGATCATCATCGGTTGTGCAATTTCCTTGAAAATCAAATCCGAGAAAAACCGGTACAGGTGTTTTGCGTTGGTTGGGCAGATACACCAGAATGATCATGTTGGGGCGACTGTCTCGAAAAAAACACACCTTGACTTCTTTGCGTATTGCCATTCCACCCAAAGCCTGCTTGTCTTCCGACACAACCTTGAAATGGATGTTTTTAGGCTTTGCCGGAGCTTTGCCATACATTTGTGTGGCAAAAATATCCAGAATCTCCGGCCTTCGTTTTTTGATCCATTCTTTTTGCGTCGTAACCTGTTTCCCATTGTTGGTTATTAAAGGATCGGGAAGCGTATAAGGCATAACTTTCGACTCATCGTAATTAACCTTTTGTCCGAAAACAAACAAATTAAAACATGCGATAATTCCCAAAAAAAATGCCTTCCGTATCATTGTTCTGATGTGATAACTCTTCATATAAATAATGATTAATGATAAATGGTTAATGATAAATGGGGCAAAAGACAATAAATCAAGTCTAAACAAATATCAAAAACGTCGATTATATCTCGCATGGTACTTATCCATTTAGTTGGTGTACTTTTTTAACATTATTGGTGCCAAGTCAGGCATCATTTGACTCTGTCAGGTTCTACCGAACCCTGACAGGTAGGGTGTTCAAAACTCAGTAAAAAGTTCTTTCAAAAAACGCTTCCTTTTACATTTTAATACATTTAAAATAAGCAAATTGAATAAATAATACATGATGGAATTTATTGTTACAAAACAGTACTCTATGTTTTATAATTATAAAACAGCGTTTACCAATACTTTCAATGTAATTTTTAATAAAAATTGCATGAAAAATTTCATCCAGTTTTG
>JAVBNI010000239.1:0-27546 GCA_031551645.1 Bacteroidales bacterium
ATAAGTATTATCTTACACGCCTGGGGAAGGAAACAATGGTATGTGCCCTGAAAATTAAGGAGGCGATCATCATGCCTTCTCTTTGTTATTGATTTTTTATGCCAAAAATAACACCAAGTTAAATGATAAGGTACTAATAGGTCAGTCGCAATGACCATTTTATTTTTTATTTGTTACTCAGTACATGACAAGATTTAGACATTCCTTATTCTATGCCTGAAAGGCGATATTTTCATAACCGCAAGTAAGCGAAGCGCAACTTGCGGATTGACAACTCACATAGCCATTGCCTGCAAGGCAAGACGTATTCTTGTTCTATATGTCTTGCCTTGCAGGCAACAGATTATTGTTGCCGTCTCTGCAGGTCGTTGACCTGCGGTTATGAAAATCGGGTTTTTCAAGCCTTATAAATATTTTTGTCATGTACCAAAAAAATATTACAATCAAAATAATGACATTTTGTTTCTGCGAAACTTTTGTAGATTCGTGAATCGTTAACTTTACTCAAGTAACTTTTAAAACAAAACTGATCGATCCTACTGGGCAACCAGCAAAAGACAATTTTTTTTCAGAAATATTTGGTGGATTAGAAATAACTTACTTTATTTGCGGTGTAATAGTTTAGTAGTGCACTAATTTGGAGGTCTAATGATACAAATTGAAAATCTGAATTTTCGTTACAGCAAGCGTACCAAGCTTTTCGACGGACTAAACTTGTCGATGGACAGCGGTCTCATCTATGGCCTATTGGGGCGCAACGGGGCAGGAAAAACTACATTGCTGAAAATCATGTCGGGTATGCTTTTCCCCAAAGACGGGATATGTCGGGTATTGGGATATGAATCTTCGAAACGTCATCCGGCAATGCTTTCCGATATATTTTTTGTGCCTGAGGAGTTTTACGCGCCCGCTTTGACTATCCGGCAATATGTTGATATATATGCTCCCTTTTATCCCGAGTTTAGCCACGAACAGTTCGATACATACATGGACGAACTACAATTAAGCAAGGAATATCATTTCAAGTCTTTGTCGCTGGGTCAGAAGAAAAAGGCGGTATTGGGTTTTGCGTTGGCTGCCAACACTCGCATATTAATCTTAGATGAACCTACCAATGGATTGGATATTCCGTCGAAAACCCAGTTTCGCCGCATGGTCGCCTCAACAGCTACAGAAGATCGCTGTATCATCATATCCACCCATCAGGTACGTGATATCGACAAATTAATCGACGCTGTAATCATTCTGGACAACAGTAAAGTTGTACTTAATCATACCGTAGAGTCCATCACAGAGAAGCTTTCCTTCAAAACGATCGGCGAAACGACTGGGGAAGAATTGTATATCGAAGAGTCCATTGCCGGATATCAGACGATCACGTCTAATACCGGGGATGAAACCACCCAAATCAATCTGGAGTTACTATTCAATGCCACAATGGCTAATCAACAAGCTATCCGGAATATTTTTAATTGATAAAGAACGATCATGCATCAGATATTCAGTTTTAAACGTTACATATGGCTGATAAAACGCCAACTTGTGGAAAATGCAGCAACCTATAAATGGGGTATCGGTATCCTGATAGCGCTTACAGTTGTGTTGCTGGGGTTGTTTAGTGACTGGAAAACAGGAGCGCATCCACATTTGGGGCATGCCGAAGTTTTTGTCCTGCTGGGGTCAGGATTCCTGTTTATTTACAGTGGTAGTTTTTTTGAAAGTATCGGCTCCAAATATAAAGGGATGTTTTATTTTTCATTACCTGTTACTTCCTTAGAAAGAACGGTTACCGCATTTACTTTTGTTGTCATATTGTTTCCTGCTCTTTTTCTGTCTATTTTCTTTATATTTGATTGTGTGGCTGTACAGTTGTATAATTTGGTACATCATACTTCCGAAGAAATGCTATGTATCAATATTCTGTCAGATACGCCAAAGAATCCTTCATTATTTTCATGGTCTTCCATATACACATATATAACATTCATCTCCCTTTTTGCTTTAGGATCATTGATGTTCGGAAAAAATGGAACCATCAAAACAGGCCTTGCGCTTTTTGTTATATGTCTTGTTTATGTCGGATTAATGGCTCTCATCTATAAAATCATTCTTCCATCGGACATAAAAATGAATAATTTTAGTGTTAACATAGGAGGTACCATGGTCCATCCTACCAACATCTTTTCGCTTATATTGTACCTGATAGCTCCATTATCCTGGATTGTCTTATATTTCAAGCTAAAAGAAAAGGAGGTATAGCGAATGGAATTCAAAGACAAACAAGCTATATACCTGCAGATTGCAGATTATGTGTGCGATCATATCCTTACAGGGAAGTGGCCGGCGGGTGAAAAAATTATTTCCATCCGCGAATTGGCCGTGAAACTTGAAGTAAACCCCAACACGGCAATGCGTACTTATGAATATCTCCAACAGCAGGGAATTATCTTTAACAAACGTGGCATCGGCTATTTTGTGGACGAAACAGCGCCGGACAAAATCCGGGAGTTACGTAGGAAAAGGTTTTTTGAATATGAATTACCTGAATTTATCAAAACCATCCGCATGCTGGGAATCGATTTCGAATTGATAAAAAGGAATTTTCCTCCCAGTTCTTCTTGCTGAAGGTTGAAAAGTTGAAAGTTGAAAAATAGAACTCGCAAATTCAGTTAATGCAGTTGTCAATATTCAATCATCGATTATCAACTTAGCGAAGCGCTTTCATGAGCGATAGCGAATAATAGTCAAATATTTATCAGGACGATAAGTGAAGTGAAATAATAAAACGGCATTCTTTTTCTCTGGTGAGGATTAACGTTAGAAATATGAAAACATCAAATATTATCATTCTTTCGGCATTTGTAGTCGCTATTATAGGATTATTTGTCAATGCTTTTCAGTTCAAAAAAATATATTTGGATACTGACTGGAACGACCCATATCACAATTGTGTGAAATTAGACATCCCCCATGTGCAGGCGGTATATTTTATTACAAAAGATAACCCGAAAATGTGGTCGGCTGATGATATCGAGATTACCAAAGGCGAAAAATACATATTTGCCACACCCGATACCAGCCAATTTGAACTTATCCCCACCGACAGCGGGTTAGTTGTCCATACAAAAGTACGCCATCCCAAAGTATTTGTTATCCTGCCCGAATTAAACAGACTTGAGGCCGGCAACCGTGAGAGTATAAAAGTGAAAGGA
This sequence comes from Bacteroidales bacterium, assembly GCA_031551645.1. Taxonomy (GTDB): domain Bacteria; phylum Bacteroidota; class Bacteroidia; order Bacteroidales; family UBA4181; genus JAIRLS01. Next base: position 3,213 of record JAVBNI010000239.1, read on the forward strand.
TTCACTTGCGACTCTTTGTTATTGCGATCCAATAGTAATTCGGCTATTACATTGGAAAATTGTAATATCCATCAACTATCCGTACAAAATACAGGCGGAAGGGTTGCCGTAGAGGAAGAGAATACTGTTGGATATGCCAATATTGTATTGTATAACGGAACTTTTACTTCGGACGATATCCCATACGAAGCAGCAACCTGTCAGGCAGATGCAGAATCCTCTGTAAATCTCACAGGGCGTTCAATCAGAATGTTCCGGTAAGTAATTGTTAAACGGATGCGGAAATAATATAATTTATTACTTTTATCCCCTTCTAATACCCGGGCATGAGCATATCAATAAAAGGTCTCAACAAGATATATCCCAACGGCAATCATGCGTTGAAGGATGTCAATCTTGAAATACCTACGGGGATGTTTGGATTGCTGGGACCTAACGGAGCGGGAAAGTCCACGTTGATGCGTATCCTGGTAGCTTTAATGGAACCTACTTCGGGCGAAGTAAATATTTTTGGCTATGATTTGAAAAAACAACGAAAGGAAATCCGGAGTATACTGGGTTATCTGCCCCAGGACTTTCGTTTTTTTGCCAAGTACAAAACACATGAATTTCTGGATTATGCTGCAAGGTTGTCGGGTATGACGCATGCCAGAAAGAGAAAACAAGCTGTAGAGGCCATGCTCGATACGGTGGGATTATTCGATGCACGCGAACGGTATGCCAATAAGTTGTCGGGAGGGATGAAACGCCGGTTAGGCATAGCCCAGGCTTTAATTCATCAGCCGAAGGTAATTATTGTGGACGAACCTACAACCGGCCTCGATCCCGAAGAACGGATACGTTTCCGCAACTTATTGTCGGAAGTGAGTAAAAATGATGTTACTATAATTCTTTCCACACATATTGTAGGCGACATATCAAGTACCTGTAAGTGCATGGCATTGATCAACACGGGACAAGTAGCTTTTTACGGTTCGCCGCAGGAAATGCTTGGACAGGCCGAAGGCAAGGTGTGGCGCGTCAGGGTAACCGGTGAGGAACTGTATGAAATTGACAAACGTTACCCGGTCATTTCTACGATACCTTCCGGGTCGGGATGGGAAGTACAGGTGGTAGCAGATATAGTCGAAGGTTACAACGCCGAACTCTATCCGCCTAACCTCGAGCATGCGTACGTCTATTATATGGAAAACATATTAAGTGAAGAACGGAGAGTGAGTGAAGAATCTTAGTCTAATCTGAATAATTATCAACCATAAAAAGAGAAATAACCATGAAAAGAGAAGAGTCTGTTTTGAAGCAAAAAAGTTATGCTTTTGCTCTGCGTATCATCAAGTCATCGCAGTATCTCACAGATATATTCCTTTCCCCTAACCTTTTAACTTTTCACTCTTAATTCTTAATTCTTTACTCTTCTCATGATTCGTTCTGTCTCGAAATATGAAAGCAAGTTACTGACCCGGAGTTGGTTTTTCAAGATATTTACCATCCTGGCCGTCTTGATTTTGGGTTTTTGGAACCTTGCCATATTGGTGGTAGAGGAGATGAGCGGCGGCGTTTGGGTGGTCAAAGCCATTACTTCTAATATTCCTTATATCAACCTGCTGTTACTGAATACCGGGCAGGCTGTCATTGCAATATTCCTTGCGTCGGATTTTGTAAAAAGAGACAAAAAATTAGATACTTCCGAAGTGTTTTATGTTCGTCCGTTGGGAAATGCCGCTTATGTGATCGGTAAGATATGGGGAAACCTACGCGTTTTTCTCATATTGAACCTGATCGTGATGGGTATTTCACTGCTGTTTACCATCATGGCGCCGGGCGTTTCAATCGACTGGATGGCTTATCCTATTTATTTTTTTCTGATCAGTATTCCTACTCTGGTATTCATCATAGGGCTTTCCATTTTCCTGATGCTGATATTGAAAAACCAGGCGCTCACGTTTATTATCCTGCTGGGTTATATCGGGTTCACTATTTTTTACCTCAGCGACAAGTATTATTACCTGTTCGACTATATGACTTACTATCTCCCGCTGATGAAATCATCGATCGTCGGGTTCACCAATATCGAGGCAATCTTCACCCACCGGTCGATATACTTTTTTGCCGGACTTGCCTTCATCTTTTTTACCATTTCGATGTTTGGCCGGCTGCCCAATTCCCCACACAGCAATTACCCATGGTTGCTGCTGGGCCTATGCATGTTAGCCGTAAGTGGCATGGCCGGTTACAAACATGTCACATCCATTCTCGACGAGGGAAAGGTGCGTGTCATGTATACCGATATTAACAACAAATACGTGCATACCCCCAGGATGCTTATCGAACAGTATCATATCACGGTGGAGCAACATCCGGCCGCATTTTCCGCCGAAGCGGCCATGAAGGGCATCGCGCTGCATACGTCGACGACTTTCACCTTTTGTCTGAATCCGGGTTTGCAGGTACAGGAAGTGACAAGTGATGGCTACGCTCTGAACTTTGAACGTGAACAGCAAATCATTCTGGTTGATTTTGGAAAGGAGATCATGGAAGGCGACTCCGTTTTGCTTGCCGTCAAATACAGTGGTCGTATCGACAACCGGTTCTGTTACCTCGACATTCCCGAGGAGGTATTGCAGAAGAAATATACGTATTTCCTGTTCAATGTGGACAAGCAATACAGTTTCCAGACGGACGATTACCTGTTGTACACACCCGAAACCTACTGGTACCCGCATCCCGGCACATCTTACAGTAACGAAAGCGTTGACTGGCAGCAAAGTTACTTTAGCCGGTTTTCCTTAGATGTAAAGCCACTTCCAGGTTTGGTGCCTTTGTCGCAAGGTGAAAGGACGGATGATGGAAACGGGCGGTATTCTTTTTCTCCCGATTATCCGGCACAAGCGCTTTCGTTGGCTATAGGAAAGTACCAACAGACAAGTATCGAGGTCGATAGCGTGAAATACAATATATGCTATATCGAAGGTCATGATTATTTTACCGCCGCGTTCGACTCTATCCGCGACACCATTCCTTCATTGATCCAAAACGTGAAGGAAGAATTAGAGCGCACGTACAAGCTGGACTATCCGTTCCGCAGTTTTTCGATCGTCGAAGTACCCGCCCAGTTTTATTGTTATCCCCGTACCTGGTCGCAGGCTCAGGAAGCAGTACAACCTGCGATGGTATTCTTCCCTGAAAAAGGATGGATATCTGACCAGATGGACGTGGTGAAAAGACAAAAAAGTCAAAAACGATGGGCTAAATGGCGTGGGCAGGAAATCACAGACGAAGAAGCACAGATACGTACTTTCAATGATGCCATACGGATATTCACACAAACGGAAGGGATGAGCACTTACACATCAACCGGGCGCGGACAGGAGAATGTTACCACACAGGCCAATCCTTTTTTCCAGTTCCCGCAATTGTATAATTTCCGTTACAATATTTATTCTTCCGAATGGCCGGTTGCCAACCGCATCATAGAGCTTTACCTGCAGAATAAGCCCGACAATGCCGGTTGGGAACGCGAAGTTAACGGCATTAGTAATAACGAAAAATCGAACCTGCTGATGGAAAAGCAGTCGTTCAAGGAATTATTGGCCAATGCTACGTACCGGGATTTGATGGATAACATGATTAGCCTGAAGGCAAACCGTCTTTTTGCAAATGCTGAAATAAACATGGGCGTAAATGTGTTCAGGGACACTGTTTATGCTACATTGGACAGGAATACGTTCCGCAATCTCCGGTTCGAAAGGTTGTTGGATGATTTGGGTAATATCAGCCATACCGATATCAAATCGAACATATCCGAATGGGATCATCACATACCGCTTCCCCTGTACAGCATTGGGTTACCCGACGTTTCCAAGGTGGTTAACCGCGGGCAGGAAAAGTTTGTCATGAAAATGCTGGTAAGTAATAATTCCGATTACGATGGTATCATCAATTTGAACCTCCAGGTGGGAAGCCGGCAGGGGCAAATTACTGATCCGAGGACAAACAGGAAAATAGCCTTACCCGCCCATCAAAGTAAGCAATTGGTTTCCGTATGGGATGACGAACCACGGGAAATAACCGTTAATACGATGATCTCGGGAAATCTTCCCAATGCGGTCGTCCAACCCATCAGGAACATCAAACAAGAAAGGGGAAATATCGTTCCGAAAGAAGGCGACTATGTCATTTCCCGATCTCTTTCCGATGCTATGGACGAAATAATTGTGGATAATGAAGATTCGCTTTTCTATTTGTCCAAACCGGTGGTCACGGGACTTTTGCCCAAATGGTTGGATAAGACGGAAGACACATCATTCAAATATTCGGGTATTCCGCCGTGGAGAAGGACTCCCATTCAATGGACAATCACTACCAACGCCGGATATTATGGCAGATACATCCGTTCGGCTTATGTAATCAAAAGCGGAAACGGGAGTCAGACTGCCACCTGGAAAGTACCTGTTCCATCCGCCGGGCATTACGAAGTTTATTATTATGTATATAAAAATGAAAACCTGAGGAACAACGATCATCCGGATGCGGAATATCATTTCAAGGTGGATTACGACGGCGAAATTGAAGATGCTTATATCAACCTGCAAAGGGCCAACGATGGCTGGGAACTCTTGGGATCGTATTATTTTGGAACGGATACCATACGTATTGTACTTACCAACGAGTGTAAACTAAGAAGCGTGACCGCCGATGCTGTAAAAATAATAAAGAGATAAAAATGAAGAATGAAAAGTGGAAAGTGAAGATGCGGATGTTTTTTGTAATTTTGTATATGGACAATTTTGTTAAGCTCCGCATGCGTGAGACGGTACCCTCGTTCATCTTCATTTGAGAGAATTGGATACTTTTTGTCGTTTAAATATTTAGATGCCCATAGTGGGATAATAGTCTGATAAATAAAAATATAACTCAATATATGCTGAAAATATTGGAAAAACAGATTCTCGTAGTCGCAGCCGTCGTGATATGTGCAACAACCTATGGACAACAGTTGCTCACTATCGATAAAGCCATGGATATTGCCCAGGAGAACAATCCTACGCTGAAACGTTTGTTGATGAACCTCGAGCAATACCAACAAAAATTAATCGCCGAACGGGCTTCGTTGAAATCAAGTTTTTCGCTGAATCTCACTCCGGTTGATTACAGCAAAACCCGTAGTTTTGACAATCGTCTTTCGCAATGGTACACCAATGAGAAACTTACCACCAGCGGCACATTTAGGGTGGCACAGCCGATCCTTTGGACAGATGGAACAGTTTCGCTGATTAACACCCTCGGATGGCAGGATAATTATTCGGAAGCAGAGGGATTTACCAATAGCAACAAGGCATTCAGCAACAACCTTTACCTGCAACTTTCGCAACCCCTCTTTACATACAACCGTCGTAAAATGGCGTTGAAAACAATCGAGTACCAGTACGAAAACGCCAACATCAGCTACGCCCTGCAACGGTTGGAAACCGAGCGGCAGATCACCAGCCAGTTTTATAATGTCTATATGGCGCAAAGCAACCTGAAAACCAGCAAGGAAGAACTTGCCAATGCACAGCAGAGTTACGATATAATCAAGGACAAGGTGGAAGCCGATCTGGCAGCCAGGGACGAGTTGTTTCAGGCCGAACTAAACCTTGCCACCGCCCTGTCGTCGGTTGACGACTGCAAAGTGTCACTCGAAAACGATAAAGATAAATTGAAACAGTCGCTTGGCTTGACTTTGAATGAGGATATTGTAGTGATTGCCGAAATCAACATCGAACCGGTGGCAGTAAACCGGCAGAAGGCAATTGACCATGGACTTGCGTCGCGGCTGGAACTTCGTCAGCGCGAGATCGAAAGCGCTGAACTTGATTTTCAGATGACCCGAACCAAAGCGCAAAATGAATTCATGGGCGACGTAACGCTTTCATACGGCCTCATCGGGGATCACAGCAATTTTGGCCGCATGTATGACAGTCCTACACAAAATCCAAGAGTGGCGATTAATTTTACCATCCCGATTTTCGACTGGGGTGAAAAGAAGGCCCGTATCCGCGCAGAGGAAGCTGCCCAAAAGATCAACCGGCTCGACTACCAGCAGGATAAAGTGGGGATAGAACTGGATATACGCCAAGTATGTCGCAGCCTCGAATACCTTTGGACACAAATAAAGATAGCCGAACAGAACGTACGTAATGCACAACTTACCTACGATCTCAACCTGACACGTTACCGTGAGGGCGATATCAACGGTATGGAGATAAATCAGTTCCAGACACAATTATCCAGTAAGAAAGTAGGGTATACACAAGCGCTTATCAATTATAAGATCCAATTACTCAACCTGAAAATCCTTTCACTGTATGACTTTGAAAAAAATGTGGATATTGTACCAATAAATGAGATAAAATGAAAAACCATGTCGTTTCAGTATCATTTGTGGGTCGTCGTTATGCGAACAACCTGTCAGGCTGTGTAGCTGCTGACAGGGTTGTTGTCACCAAAGGGTTTTAATCAATCCCCAGATAAATGACATTCAATTAAGAATCTGTAAATAAGAAATATAAAATGAAAAATTTAAAAAACATATTGATAACCGGATTATCTGTTTGCCGCGCGTCATCATGGATTACGTGTCTCTCGCCATTCTTCACCCGGCGTTCTTCACTTGTTGTTCTCCACTCATCGCTTCTTATTATAGTGTTTGCTTGCAACAATCAGCTGCAAAATGCACAGAGCGATATCGCTACACCGGTTTCGGTAGTGGAATTGAAAAAAGGATCTATCAGCAAACTGATTAATACTACTGGAACAGCACAACCAACGTATGGTGTGGAACTCACTTCCGAAATGAGCGGTAAATACCAGTTACAGAACAATCCGCAAACCGGCAAACCATTCAAGCTGGGCGACAAGATAAATCAAGGGCAGTTGATCGTCCACATGGAAGATAAGGAATACGAAAACAGCATCGCTATCGACGCCAAGGAACTGAACTTGGAAATATCTCAACAAGAACAGAACAAGCAAAAAGCGCTTTATGAAAAAGGCGGTGTGACCTTGCTCGAAATGCGCAATACCGAGGTAAAGGTAACTAATGCCCGGCTCGAGGTGGAAAATGCAAAGCTAAACCTTGCTAAAATGGACATCAAAGCCCCGTTCGATGGCGTGGTTGTCAACCTGCCTCATTACACCAACAACGTAAAAGTGGAACAAGGCAAGCCGATAGTGGGCATCATGGATTATGCCCGTATGTATATGGACATCAACCTGCCCGAAAGCGCTATCAATTATGTGAAAACCAATCAGCCGGTCTACATTACACATTACACTTTGCCTGACGACACGCTTAAAGGAGTGATCGCCGAACTTTCACCAGCCATCAGCGCTGAAACACGTACTTTCAAGGGAAAAATCCTCATCCAGAATAATAATTTGCTGTTGCGTCCCGGTATGTTTGTCAAGGCGGATATTGTAGTTGACAAAGCCGATAGTTCCATCATTATTCCTAAGGATGTGATTCTGTCCGATCGTCAGCGGAAATATGTGTACATCGTCGAAAAGAATACTGCCCAGTTGTGCGATATTAAAACCGGCCTCGAAGACGAAAACAATATTGAAGTTCTCAACGGGCTAAAAGTGAATGACAATCTCGTTGTCAAAGGATTTGAGACGCTGAAAGAGAAGGCCAAAGTAAAGGTGCAGAAATAATTGTGGTAAATAAACACAAACATATTGAATTGCATTTGATCGGAAATGAATAAGGAAACGTTGCTAAACCGGCTTTCGGACATAGAGTGGGATGATTTCGAAGTAAAAGAAGCATCCAATGAACTTCCAAAAAATATTTTGGGGACAGTAAGCGCGTTTTCAAATACTGTAGGAGGTTGGATCGTGTTGGGAGTGTCTCAAAAGGGAAAAAGGTTTGAAATAACTGGAGTTAACCATCCCGAAAAAATAGAACAGGATTTCACAACGGTTCTACGAGGCCAAAATAAATTTAATGTACTCATCACTCCTCAATGTAGAAAATATAAAATAGATGGAATGACGGTTCTGGCCTTCTACATCCCGGCATCTCTACATAAACCTGTTTATTATAATTCGGTCATTAATACATTTATCCGTTCCACAAGTGGAGACCAGCGGGCTACAGAAGTTGAAATAAACGCAATGTTCCGCGACCAACTTTTCGGAGTTATGTCGGCAAAACCGGTTGAGAAAACATCTATTGGCAATCTGAACAAGGCAAGTTACCGGCGATATCGTGACTATATGGCTCGTTTTAATCCGGGACTCACATACAATTCAATGCCAGATGACGAATTCATGGAAAGAATGCAGATTACCGAGGGAAAAAATTTAACTTATGGCGGGCTGCTTTTTTTAGGAAATAATATATCTATTAATAAAATTTTTCCTGATTTCAGGGTTGACTTGCTGGAAATACCCGGAAGATCATACACAGATGCCGCCGTAAGGTATACTTTCCGCCTGGAAGAACAGGAAAATTTATGGGAATATTATTTTTCCATTATTGACCGATTGAAGCGACAGGTAGATATGCCATTCAAAATGAATGAATTAGGTATTGCTATAGAAAACAGTCCCCAGTTCGATGCCATTCGTGAAGCATTGGTCAATATGCTGATGCACACAGACTATTTTAGTCCTGCAAAACCTCGGATAAGAGTCTTTTCCGACAGGATTGAATTTGAAAACCCGGGAGCCTTTCCCCGTCCTATTGATGTGCTTCTGAAAAAAGATATATCTATTCCCCGCAATCCAGTGTTGGCTAAATTATTCCGGTGTGCAAAACTTGCTGAAAATGCCGGTTATGGATTTGATAAAATGCTACAATGGGAGAAAGCCACCAATACTAAGGTTATTTTCGAAAATAGTATTGATATGGCGTTGGTTGCATTCAAGCTATTCGATGCACAAGAAACGCACAAGAAACGCACAAGAAACGCATAGGAAATGTGCAGTCGCAAAGTATCGAAAGCCGAATTATAGAACTTTTGCATTCAAATCCGCAGATAACACGTGCCGGACTGGTGCAACAAATAGATAATATTACAGAAAGTCGTATCATATACTATCTTAGAAAACTTACGAAAGAAGGACGGATCAAAAGGGAAGGAGCTACCAAAAGTGGAGTTTGGGTAGTGATTGATACAAAAAATAAATTATTTGGATAAATTCATATCAGAGTATGGATATAGCTATAATGGTAATCTATCAAAATACAGTGGATAACATCCAAAAAGATGTTTATCTGGAAAATCAACTATTCCGGCCATGAGAAACATTGTCAAATTTGCGGTCGGTAACCCCGTCACCATCTGCATGGTGGTGTTGGCCATCCTTTTGCTGGGAAAGATATCCTACGACCAGTTGAGTGTTGACCTGCTGCCCGACCTGAACAACCCGCGGTTGTTTATCGAAATTAAAGCAGGCGAACGTCCTCCCGAGGAAATCGAAAAACAGTGGGTAAAGAATGTGGAGTCAATGGCCATCCGCCAAAGCGACGTCACCCAGGTGTCATCGGTGGTCAGGGCCGGTTCGGCGCGTATCACGGTGGAATATGCATGGAGCAAGGATATGGACGAGGCTTTCCTTGACCTGCAAAAGGCAATGACCCCGTTTACGCAAGATAAGGATATCACTGAACTGAAAATCACGCAACACGATCCCAATACATCGCCCGTTGTACTGGTCGGACTGTCGCATCGTACAATCACCGACATGGCCGAACTACGCAGGGTAGCTGAAAACTATATCCGCAACGAACTGATCCGCCTCGAAGGCGTGGCCGAGGTGACCTTATCGGGACAGGAAGTGAGTACGCTCACCATTCATACCGATCCCTACCGCTTGGATGCTTTCGGACTTACAGTTGACGATATCGCCTCGAAGGTACAAGCCAACAACCAGAGTATTTCCGGCGGACGGATCAGTGAAATGGGTTTGCAGTACTTAGTGAAAAATTCCAGCATGTTCGGCTCGGCCGTCGATTTCGAGAACCTCATCGTTGGTTATAAACCAGTCGAAAAACAGCAAACAACAAATGCCCCGGTAACAAGTACGGTTACAGGTGAGAAAGCGCCCCTGTTCCTGAAAGAAGTGGCCTCCGTCCGGTTCGAAAACGCCCGTCCCGAAAATATCGTCCGCATCAATGGTGAGCGGAGTATCGGGTTGTCAGTCTATAAGGAAATGCGTTTCAATACGGTAAAAGCAGTCGACGCAATCACCCGCCAATTGGCTGTTATCGAACATGCTTTGCCCGGGTATCATTTCCAGGTGATCAGTAATCAGGGTACATTCATCAAAAGCGCCATCGACGAAGTGAAACAAAGCGCCATGATGGGTGTTGTGCTTGCAGTGATCGTCTTGTTCGTATTTCTGAGGCGCATCAGTACTACACTGATTGTGAGTCTTGCTATCCCCATCTCCATTGTCGCTACTTTTAACCTGATGTTTTTCAACGGGCTTACCCTGAACATCATGACGCTCGGCGGGCTGGCACTCGGTGCAGGTATGCTGGTAGATAATGCGATTGTGGTCATTGAAAGTATTTTCCGCAATCAGGAACGAGGGCTTAGTATCAAGGAAGCGGCTATTACCGGCACATCTGAAGTAGGCGGAGCGGTCATTGCATCGACACTCACTACTGTCGTCGTTTTCCTGCCCATTGTATACTTACACGGGGCTTCGGGAGAATTGTTCAAAGACCAGGCGTGGACAGTAGCGTTTTCACTTGTCTCATCATTGTTTGTAGCCATATTGGTGATACCGATGCTTTTCGACCGTTTAGCAGGAAGAAAAAAAGGAATACAAGACGTAAAATCTATCCAAATGAAAGGATACAGCAATATGCTCCGCTACCTGCTTCGCCGCCGCTGGCAGGTGATTGGTGTTGCCATATTGTTGATCATCTTTACGGCATTCCTTCTTCCGTATATCGGGACGGAATTTATGCCGCGTACCGAGAGTAAGGCCTTTACCATCCTTGTGAAGATGCCCGAAGGAACCCGCCTGGAACGGACTGCTTCGGCTGTAGCCAATCTTGAAAAAATGATGTTCGCCATTACCGATCCTTCCTCTTCCATTTCTGATTCGTCAGGGGCACAAACGAGCAGTCCTGCGGTAACTATTTACAGTCACGTCGGTACAGGTAGCGGTTCGGAAAACGCCATTTTCGAAGGCGAACATACGGCAATGATGAAAGTAATCCTTTCCCCCGCCTGCCCGCTTTCGCCCGACGCAGTAATTGCGCAATTCCTCCAAACTGCGGAAAATCCCGGAGGACTGGAATTGACCATCCAACAGGAGGAAAATTCATTGAGTTCCCTATTGGGCAACGAAGGAGCGCCCATTGTGGTGGAAGTGAAAGGCGAAGAACTCGACGAGATAGCAACGATTACCGATGAGGTGAAAACCCGGATGCTTGGAGTTGGCGGCTTATATAATGTCATGTCGTCCATCGAGGACGGTGCGCCCGAAGTCACCATTTCCATCGACCGCACGGTGGCCGGTATCAATAACCTGAGTGTAGCCACCGTCATCGAGCAACTAAAACAACAATTAGGCGGAAAGGATGTGGGACGAATGGAATACCGCGGTGAAATGCGCGATATTGTCATCAAAGTGCCCGATAAAACCTTGAATTCGCTCGGATCACTCGTTATCAAAAATGGTACTCAGGAATTCCGGTTACAGGAAATTGCCACTATCCGGCAATCACAGGCTCCCAGGGAAATATTCCGGCGCAATCAAAACCGTATCGGCAAAATTATGGCCAATATGGAAGCGGACAAATCATTGGACAAGATGGCACAAGAGATCCGTACAGTAACTGCCGGGATCGATCTTCCTGTCAATTATACAATAACTTTCACCGGAGAAGAGGGGAAACGGCAGGAGTCCATGCATAGCCTGATGTTTGCTCTGATACTTTCCATCGCCTTGGTGTACATGGTGCTGGCTTCGCAATTTGAGTCGCTGTTGCATCCGTTCACCATTCTGCTCACCATCCCGCTGGCAGTAGTAGGCGCCATCCTGTTATTTTTTATCACTGGCGCCACCATCAATATGATGGGCGTTATCGGTATCGTAATGTTAGGGGGTATTGCCGTAAATAATTCCATCATTTTGGTTGACCGTATCAATCAATTGAAAGCAAATATGCCACTTACCGATGCTATTGTAGAAGCCGGACAACAGCGTATCCGTCCTATCCTCATGACGACCCTCACCACCATCCTCGCCTTACTGCCGCTTACATTTAGTTTCGGCGAAGGCGCCTCGTTGCGTTCACCGATGGCTATTGCCGTTGTCGGTGGCTTAGTGACCTCTACCCTGATGAGTCTGATGGTGATACCATGTGTGTATGACATATTGGAAAGAGCCAAAAGGAAAGTAATGAAAAGTGAAGAACGAGGAGTGAAAAGTGACGAAATATAACGGTAACGCCCTGAAGGGTAACTTAACAAATAATAGAAATTCATGAATTTCCTGTTAAATCGCCGGATTACCATCTGTATGCTGTTTATTGCACTTACCCTGCTGGGGTATGTGTCGTATAAGCAGTTGCCGGTGGAGCTATTACCCAATGCCGAGCTGCCGGTATTGTTTGTTTCGGTGGGTTCGCAACAGGATATGGATCCCAACTACGTGGAAACGGAAGTGATCATCCCGCTCGAAGGTGCTATTAGTTCTATTGGCGGCGTCGAAGAAATCATGTCAAGGGTTGGTAGTCAACAGTCGTATATCCAGGTCAAATTCAAGAAAAACATCAATTTCAAAATTACTTCTCTTAAGCTACAGGAAAAAATCAACGAGACGACGGCAGATTTCCCCGAAGAATTTTTCGTGCAGATGCAGAAGATCGATATTTCGCAGGCTTTGTCGAACAACTTCATGCGCTTGCAGGTACGTGGCACGGGAGGTACTGACCGGGTACGTAATATTGTGGAGAAGGAAATCCGGACAGAACTGGAAAATATCGACGGGGTGGCGGCTGTAAACGTATATGGTGGACGCGAACGAGCCATTGAAGTGCGACTCGATCCCGATGCATGCAAAGCATTGAACATCACACCATCGGTCATCAGCGGTCTGCTTTCGCAAAATACTCAGGAAAAGGCCTTTGTTGGTTTTGCCAACGAGGCAGCCAATAAATATTTTGTCCATATCAACTCGCCGTATACCAAGGTTTCCGACCTTGAGAATATCGTAGTAGCACCGGGGCCAATACTGCTCAAAGACATTGCTACCGTTTTCTTCGACCTCAAGGAGGAAACCACCCACAGTCGTATTGATGGGAAAGACGCTGTAAGTGTCAATCTGTCGAACGACTCACAAGCCAACCTGATCGACTTATCGCACAGGGTAACAGGCGTTATCGACAAACTCAACGAAAAATTAGAACCCTTCGATATAGAAATTTCTGTGCAAAGCAATACTGCCGCGACAATGGAAGAAAATATCAATCAGATCATCAATCTTGCATTGACAGGGGGGCTGCTGGCAGTACTTATCCTGTGGTTTTTCCTGAGAAATATCCGGTTGGTATTTATTATTGCTTTATCCATTCCTATTTCCGTATATACAGCATTTAATTTTTTCTATGCTTTCGGTATCACTATCAATAGTCTGACACTGGTTGGCATGGCGCTCGCCGTAGGGATGCTGCTGGATAACAGTGTGGTAGTGCTCGAAAATGTTTATCGTTTATCTGGAGCAGGATATCCGGCTGAACGTTCCGTGACACAAGGCACGCGCGAGGTGTGGCGCTCGATACTGGCTGCAACGCTCACCACCATCACGGTATTCCTTCCGTTTGTATTCTCCGAAAACTTTCTGATCAAACTGCTTGGTCATAACATAGGAATATCTATCGTTTCCACACTCTCCATTTCGTTGGCGGTAGCTTTGTTGTTTGTCCCAATGGCCGTCTATACCATTTTGCGGCGCAAACGCGGCAATAGCGTGTTTTACGAGAAAGTTTCCGTGACGCAACGCCCCGTTCAGATATACTTGGTACTGCTAAAAACCTGTATGCGTCATCCGGCTACGGTTATCCTCGGAGCAATCGTCATCCTTTTCGTTACACTCATCCTTTCGCTGACATTTACTCTGAATCAGGCGAAAGAAGCTGAGTCGGACGAGGTCAATATACATGTGGATATGCAGACCGGCAGCACACTCGACAATACCGACAAGGCTGTACGTGTGATGGAGGAACGTTTGGCCGAATTTCCTGAAAAGAAGGAACTTTCCTGCTGGATACAGGAAAAAGAAGCCATGCTGACACTGACATTGAAAGAAGATTACCAGAAAATAGGAAAAAGAAACATTGCTGATATTAAGGCCGACGTACAGCGGCGATTATCGAACATCAACGGAGCCGAAATATCACTTTCGAGCGGTATGAGTGACGGAGGCGGTGGGGGAGGCGGTTCGGAAATGAGCGGCATGGTCGGCTTCATGTATATGCTCGGCATCGGTGAAAACAGGGAACGTATTGTGATTAAAGGCTCCGACTTCGACCTGATGCAATTAGTCGCCCAGGATATACGCTACTATCTTGACGAGCAGGATTTCATCAGAAATACCCGGGTGTCATTTGACCGGCGTCAACCGGAACTATTGCTGAATTTCGATCCCATCCTGCTCACATCATATGATATCACACAGGCAAACATTTCGCAGGGGTTGATGTCATTGAACCCTGAAATGTCGTCGGGAACCACGTTTAAGGTTGGCGAAGACACCTACGATATTGTTATCCGCAATAATACGCCCGAAGAAGAGGAGGAAGCGAAGCGGAAGAATAAGACTACGGACGATCTCCGTGCGGTGCAAATACGCAATGCCAACGGAGGCCTGCATGAACTGAAGGATATTGCCACAATAAGCTACGGCCGGGGACGTTCGCAAATACAACGTGTGAACCAGGACAAGCAAATCGAGGTATTCTACAGCTTTTCTCGAGACGTAGAATCATCCAAAACCCTGCTGGAAGGTTACCGGATGGATATCGACCGATTGATTGCAAATTACAACCTGCCGGCAGGCGTGGCAGTACAGGTCTTCCATGAGGAGGATATTCTGGGTGATTTCAAATTCTTGCTATTAGCTGCTTTTGTACTTATTTTCATGATATTGGCATCGGTATTCGAGTCGTTTTCCACACCGTTCGTACTGTTGTTTTCCATCCCGCTGGCAGCCATTGGTTCGCTGCTCGCATTACTCATTACCGGCAACAGCCTGCTCAACACCAATACGCTCACCGGATTCCTGATCCTGTTGGGTGTAGTCGTCAACAACAGCATTATCCTTATCGACTATTCGAATATTCTGCGCAAGCAAGGATATCGCCGTAACCGGGCATTGATGACGGCAGGGCTGTCGCGTGTCCGTCCGATACTTATCACATCCATCACCACCATCATAGCCATGTTCCCGTTGGCAATGGGCAAATCGGAATATGCGGGGGCCATTGGCGCGCCTTTCGCCATCACGGTCATCGGCGGCTTGTCATTTTCGGCATTACTGACGCTGATCCTTGTCCCATCCGCATGCATGGGGCTCGAAAATACCCTGAAATGGTATCGCACCCTGTCGCGTCAAATTCAAATCATACATCTCATCCTGTTTGCCATTGGCGTATTCTGTATCTATCAATACGTTGAAAGTCTGCTGTGGCAATCTATATATTTAGTAGCTCTGGTAATATTCATTCCCGGCATGACTTGGTTTGCTCAATCGAGCCTGCGCCGTGCCCGGACGAAGCTAATCGCGCCAGACGACCCGGTAAATATCGAGGTACGCAACTTGGTGAAAATTTACGATTGGCCGGGACGATTCCGTCGCCAATGGGTTAGCGGGCAGAAAATCCGTCGCCGTCTCGGATTGAGCAGCGAATATCATTCGTTAAAAGATTTCACAGGCCTGCTCTGGCAATTTGGCTTGCTGATCTTCGGCATTTGGTTTACCTTCTTTGCTATTGAAAAACGACTTTGGATATTCATTCTTTCTTTTGCCGTCTATGCTGGCGCGCTTTACCTGTGGGGAAAAGTATATGAGTACTTGAATTATCGTTTCGAGGGAAAACGCCTGGTACGTTGGCTCAATCGTCTTGTTTCATGGGGTATTCCTCTTGCCATACTGGCCGGATTATACCGCAGGATGGACAATCCCAACCTAGTGATTGTTACTGGTATTATCTGGGCAATATGTGCTGCCGTTTACCGTACTTCGCAAAAACTCTACAACCAGAATATCAACGTTGAACGCGCCAAGGGACGCCTCCGCCGCGTCTGGTACCGTTTAGTGAAAAGTATCCCCGTCATCGGGAAACAACGCAAGCCATTTAAAGCTCTGCGGGGCGTTTCGTTTGAAATCAAAACCGGAATGTTTGGCTTGCTGGGTCCCAATGGGGCAGGTAAATCAACTCTGATGCGTATCGTCTGTGGTATCCTGGAACAAAGCTACGGGAGCATCTGGATCAATGGCCTTGACACCCGTGTATATCGCGAGGAACTGCAAAGCCTTATCGGTTTTCTTCCTCAGGAATTCGGGACCTACGAAAATATGACTGCATGGGAATTCCTCGACTACCAGGCTATCCTGAAAGGCGTTGTTGATGCCAAATTGAGGAAAGAGCGCATCGAATACGTGCTGAAAGCCGTGCACATGTATGAACGCCGCGACGATAAGATCGGCTCATTCTCTGGTGGTATGAAGCAACGCATCGGCATTGCCCTGATCCTGCTTCACCTGCCGCGTATCCTCATTGTGGACGAACCCACTGCCGGACTCGATCCGCGTGAACGCATCCGTTTCCGTAACCTGCTGGTAGAACTGAGCCGTGACCGCGTGGTGATCTTCTCAACGCACATCATTGAGGATATTTCCAGTTCGTGTAACCAGGTGGTGGTAGTGGATAAAGGCGACATGAAATATTTCGGCGACCCGACCGATATGGTGGGATTAGCTTCCGGTAAAGTCTGGAATTTCCGTATCGGAAAAGACGAATTCGATACCTCGCTCGACAAAACAATGGTGGTACATCACATCCAGGACGGCGATACCATTCAGGTACGTTATCTTGCAGAACAACAACCGTTCGAAAATGCTGTTCCTGTTGAACCTAATCTGGAAGATGCTTATTTGTGCCTGTTGAAAAACATGAATTAGCAAATTACCCTTTACGTTTAGATAAAGACTCTGACAAGTCGGTCTGCCGACCCTGTCAGGTCGCCACGCCAAAGACCTGTCAGGCTGCGAAGCTGCTGACAGGGTCGGAATAGAATTCTTGACCAAACTACATTGAATTATTCTTTGTTATTCCTAATAGTTTCTTGCCAGCAAAAAGAAAATTTTGTCGTTTATTATGACTGAGTTGCCCAAGGCAGCCTGTAACCATAGTAAAAATGGCCATACTCTCTTCCGGAAAAGTCTGCGACCCCCGGTAAGAACCACCAACATACAAAGCCGAACTTTTCGAGTAAAGTACAACTTATAGGATTACACTCCAATACTATAGCAAAGAGTGTCTTGATTTTCAGTCTTTCACATTGAGACACCGCATATCGAATCATAGTCGAAGCAATACCTTTTCTTCGGACGTTTTTCTTCACATAATAGCTTATTTCTGCAGTGAATCGAAGTGCATTACGGCCGCGACGATAAGGACTGATGGAGCACCAACCGAGAATTTCCCCGCCTTCTTCCCAAACGAAAATAGGATACTTTTCATGGTTATGCTCAAGAAACCACTCTTGCCGGGATTCTACAGATACCGGCTCGGTATCCGCAGTTGCATATCCGAGAGACACTGCCTCATTGTATATCGAGACGATGGCCTTCAAATCTTTTTCGAGTGCAAATCGAATCATTTCAAACGGTATAATTGCATGTGATTCTTGGTTTCGCCTAAATTTATATGACGCTAAATTACTTCTTTTATTTGTCGTTTGTTGTGATTTTTTATCCACTACTGCGAATAATAGAATAAAAGGTAACTTCGCACGGAATGTTATCCAAAGAGTGAATAAATATCCATGCCGGTAGGGAGCGTCAATCATAAGTTTGTAGCGTTTGTAAACAATCACCGTAAATTGATTTACAAGGTTTGTCGGATTTATTGCCGCGACAATGCGTATATCAAGGATGTGGAACAGGAAATACTGGCTCAATTGTGGACCGCTTTTCCACAGTACAACAGCACATACCAGCCAAGCACCTGGATATACCGCATTGCATTGAACACTGCTATCTCATTTTATCGTCGTGAAAAAAGGCACCATGTCAACCGGACGGATATTGACCAATCGGTCTTTCAATTGGCTATCGAGCAGGAAAACAGCGAACTGGAAGAACAGATCAGACTACTTTATCGTGTGCTGGAAGATTTCCCGGAATTGGACAGGGCGCTTTTGCTTCTCTATCTCGATGATCATTCGTACGAGGAAATTGCAAGTGTGCTGGGGATCACTGTAACCAATGTAGCAACCAAACTGAGCCGGCTCAAACAGCGACTGAAACATTTGTTGACAGAATAATTGGAATAACACAATGAAAACAAGGACAGTTCTTTTATTGGCAACATGCCTCTTTGCTGTTGACCAGGCAATTAAAATAGTCATTGACAGATACTTTTTGGATGTAAATTTCGACATCCTGCCACCGTTGTTTTATTTCAAGCCGACCTTTAATGCTAAATATTCGTGGATCAACGGATTGTTTGATATGGGGATGGGATTTTGGACGCACATGATCCTGTTTTGCATGGTTGCCATCATAGTGGTTTTGTTGTATGACTTTATGAAAATGGCATCGGGTAATGCAAAATTGTTGAATATCGCTTTCATCTTTGGTTTTGCCGGGCTGATGAGTGGTATCATCGGTACGATATGCTGGAATGGTTGTCTCGATTATATTTATTTGAAACCTTTATTCGTCTTTGATTTAAAGGATCTGTATATTGATACTTATGTTATACTGCTTCTGATATACGGCTTGAAACATACGAAACATCATTCCGCCTTCAAAACCAAAGACACGATCAATCATTTCAAAAACAGATTGAAACAATTAAAAATATACATTTCATCAAAAAATGAAAATCAAAATGGATCTTGATGAATTGAAAACCATATGGCAACGTCATGACAGCCAATTGGAAAATAATCTGACCCTGAACGAACAGATTCTCCTCCAGATGAAGCTGGACCGTACCAACAACGAGTTCCGCAAGTTGATGAATTTTGAGGTGGTTTCGGTTATATGCAGTTTTGTGGTAGTCCTTATATTGATATATTTTACATTTCGTCAATTCTGGTCGCCCCTGTATCTGGCGCTGGGGTTTATTTCAGGTGCCATCATGCTGATGTATCTTGTTTTCTCGATGTTGCAACTATCGGGGTTCAGCAAATTGTGCAGTTATGACGAATCGGTGGTAAAGGTTCAAAAGGAGCTGGTATTCCAGAAAAGACGGTTACTGCGTTTCCGTAAAATTGAAATTGTCACCATTCCCCTTTGTATGGCGGCTATATTTCCTCTTTTGTCCATAGCTGTCTATGATTTTGATATTCTCTGGTATCCCGGGCGTTACTTAATCGGAGTGGCCGTTGCATGCGCCATTACGATTCCTGTTCTGATATGGCTTTACCGGACATTTTATGACAAACGCATCGCATCGGCCGAAGCATTACTCCAATCTATTTCCGAATTCGAAGAAAACAAATGACAGCGCTTTATATCACCTGGGACGTTGATCCCGAAATCATAAATATATTCGGTATATCAATCCGTTACTATGGACTGTTGTTTATCACCGGATTGATACTCGCCGGGCTGGTATTGAAACGGATGCTTCCTGGTACCCGGTTGACCATCGCCGATTTGGAGCGATTTTCTATTTTTGCAGTTATTGGCGTTTTTGCAGGCGCCCGGCTTGGTCATTGCTTGTTCTACGAACCGGGATATTATCTGCATCATCCTTTGGAAATGTTACTCCCCGTCGCTCGCGATGCACAAGGCGTATATCATTTTACAGGATACCAGGGATTAGCCAGTCATGGCGGAGTTGTCGGGATGATTATCGCTTTGATTTTATATGCCAAGAAAAGCCGTCAGAGCTTTCTATATGTGCTTGACCTGGTCGCTGTAGTCGCTCCGTTGGCCGGATGCTTTATCCGGCTGGCCAACCTGATGAACTCCGAAATCATCGGCAATCCAACGGATGTCCCATGGGCATTCGTCTTTGTCCGTGAAGACATAATCCCGCGACACCCGGCACAACTCTATGAAGCACTCTCTTACTTGCTGATCTTTATGTTCAACCGTTTCCTGCTTTATCCCCGGTACAAAAATATGACAGGTTCAGGTTTTTTCACCGGGTGTACCTTGTTGCTGGTATTTTCAATGCGCTTCCTGATTGAATTTGTAAAAGAACACCAGGTCGCTTTCGAAGACAAAATGACTTTGGACATGGGACAATGGCTCAGTATTCCGTTCGTTATACTTGGTTTCGCCCTGATGATGCACGCAATCGGACGGTCGGGACGGTCGAAATCTCTTTATACGACTCATTGAAATGTTTTCGCCGATAATCAAAAACCTGATCAGAATAAGATTGTTGCAATTATACCGGGGAACCAGGGATATCGGATTATTCCGGATGCTTTTTATTTTGGCAGTGTGTTTTCCCATGCTGGTGTTATTCCTACATCGTTATTTGGTTGTTACCCAATATAGTTATGCGATTGCTGGATTGGTTTTATTGTTGGTTTTTATGGTTCATCGTAGTCGTAAGGATTATAATTTCCTTTCTAAACTGTCGTATTCCTCTCCCGAATGGATGTATTACATCGAATATATCGTTTTTTCCTTGCCTTTTCTTATCCTGCTGATTATTTGCAAGCAATATGTTCCGGCATTACTGTATGTTTTACTATTGTTGTCTGTTTGTTTCATTATTCCTTCGTCTAAAGAAGCAAAATCAAGATTATATACCGGCGTCATCCGGTGTATTCCGGCAGGAATGTTCGAATGGCAAAGCGGGTTCCGCAACACTTTCCCGGCGATCGTTTTGTTCTATGCCCTGGGGATAGTCGAAATTTACCAGATATGGTTTGCTGCAGTTGCTTTAATTCTATTGGCAATGATCTTTATCTCATTTTACTACGGGAACGAATCCCGACAAATGCTGGTAGCATCCGGACAAACTCCTGCCAAATTTTTAATGTACAAACTTTTACGACATGTCAAATACTGGATTTTGTTCTTGTCCCCGTTATTTTTGCTTTCGTTTATCCATTACGAATACTGGCTGTATATTCTTATTGCTTTCGTGGCGGCGATCAATCTGCTTGCATTCGCTATTCTGCTGAAATATGCATTCTACCGTCCAGCAACTGTTTCAGGCATATCATCGATGATCGGTACGTTAGCATGGCTGTGCAGTATCATATTGCCCTTTTCGGTATTCGTTTTTGCTGCCAATATTGTTCTTTTCGTTAAAGCCACCCGCAATTTAAACCAATATTTAAGTAGTTGAAAGTTGAAAATTTGTTTTTATAATTCATAAATATTTGAAAGTGTTGAATATATATTGTAGGATTAAGTTAATTGTAAAGTGACGCTATGAAAATCCATAATTGATTAAAAATATACGTGTTACCATTACCTCTGGTGAGACCGCTTACGCTAAGTTCTTAATTTTTAGTTTAATTTATGCTTGTTATTGAAAATCTTTGTGTATCGTACAACCACAAAATTATACTGGACGACTTGCAGGTCTGTTTCGACGAAGGCTGCGTTCATGGTCTAGTAGGACTCAACGGTTCCGGAAAGACCACCCTGCTGAATACAATTTACGGGTTTAAACGTCCTGATTCGGGAACAATCCTGTATAATGGAACAATCCTTAAACGTACGGATATGTCGTACCTTGAAACCGAAAATCATTTCTATTCGAACATCACCGGAAGGGAATATCTCAGCCTGTTCAAACCTTCTGAGAATACCCGTTGTGACGATGATTGGAATAAACTGTTCGGTCTGCCGCTCGATCAACTTATCGACAGCTACTCTACCGGCATGAAGAAAAAACTGGCATTGATGGCGGTATTAAAATTAGATAAAACGATTGTGATATTGGATGAACCGTTCAACGGCCTGGACATTGAGGCCTCAAAAATATTAAACATGTTGATTGCCAAATTTAAAGAGGTCGGAAGGACGATCATTATTACGTCACATATATTGGAATCGCTGACCAACATATGCGATCACATTCATTATCTTAATAACAGGAAAATTGCTTTTTCGAAGAATCCGGACGATTTCACAAATCTCGAAACGGAAATATTTCGCGATATGGAAGAAAAATATTCAGGAATAATAGACTATATTCTCTGAAGAAATGGACGTATTCTCTGCACAACATGTGTTCAGAAACAAGCCGTATGTTTAAGTGCTGTTACCATATAATCGACGTTTTAGTGTGTATTGTGCTTATTTTATGACGATTGTGTTCAATTACCAATTAATTATTTACCTGCTCAGGAAGTTATATGTCAGCCGGAGGCGGCTTTCGGAAGATGACATTTTCACATCGTCCATGTAATCGTAATGTGTGCGGCGGAAATAAAACAGTTCTTCATAGCTGATCCGGAATTTGTTAGAAATCTGGAAATCGATACGGGTATTGACAAATGACAACCGGGTATTACCTTTATTGCCTTGTACGTTGGCATAGTGATAGTTTGCATCGGCAGACAAACCGTATCGTTCTTCTTCTTCCGAACCGTAACCCTTCCATGTGTAAAATTGATAATGCTTCAAGGCGGCATAAAACCCCCAACGCTTCCAAGGCATGTACAACCCGTGAAACTTGATACTATAACCGCTTCCCAGGTTATAATCTCGCTGGTCGATCAGATAATAGTCCGACTCGCTGCCTCCGAGTATTACGGCATTGGCATATACTCCACCGAAAAATCTGGCAGGTTTATTTTCATCCGGTTGATATTTATAGAGTAGTCCCCCGCCAAACGAGGCTGTTTCAGCAAACTCATACGGTCTTTTCCCGTTTTCCACTACCGGATTGGAATCATAGTAATCGAAATGCTGGAACACGCCGGCCAGCCAATAATTTGATCTTTTACCCCACTCGTTACCCCAAATCATACCGAGCACATTGGCATTAGCTACCAATGGCTGATTACCGAAAACATCGAACATGATGCCAAACTGGAAATAATCATAAGGCTTCCGGCTGGCCCCTGTAAATGGCTGTCCGTATATCATCCGCACGCCAAGAGCCATATCGCCGCTACCTTTGATCCCGTCCACATCATCTACATAGCGTGCCGCTAAATCCAGGTCGAGAAGAAAAGGCTGCCGCTCGTAGCGTGGAGAAACATTTTCTTCGTCGGTCCATACCGGCCGGCGACGCCAGGCATCACCATAGAACATGCGGTTGAGCAAACCCATTGGAGAAACAATTCCTGCCAGCAACTCACGTCCGAAACGTGCCCAACCGCGTTTGCTGTCGTCCAAAATCAGGTAAGATATGCGGTGTGTGATTTCGCCCAGCGCAATACCGCCAATAGGTGTTGCTATCAAGTCGTTGATAGACGCAGGCTCGCTTTCGCCGAAAAATTCCCACAAGATGCTTCCTCCAAAAGCGTAGGGAATAGATGTCCAGAAACTGAGTCCGTTACTCCGGGCCGCGTTGAAATACAATCCGCCTGTGTACGGATGCCAGAACAAGTTGGTGGCAATGTTATCATTGTCCCATACAGGGCCGTTGCGAAAGTTATATTTTATGGTATCCCAGGTAGTTTGGGCGTATTCGGCATCAAGCACATAACGGTCGAAAAGATGTAGGCCGGCATTCAGTCCAACTACTTCGTATGCTGCTACCCAAGGATGATAAGCCTTATGGGATGGATTTTCTTCTCCGTCAGGCATATTCAGCTTTGATGCATCATTCCGGATCATGATGTAAGATGGATTCTTAAGGTTATACAAGGCAAGATATCGTTCAGCCGATGCCGATAAAGTGATCCTATATTCAAAGTTGTATGGCCACGTTTTTGTTTTTCCCATCCACTGCATATTCAATGGCTGGTTGGCCAGCGATAGTATGGTCGAAAAAAGAAAACCGATAATGGGTACAACTTTATACATAAGGAACGCGAACAAAATAATTTTCCCAATTCAAGCAGATATTCGATAATTCAGTTCAGGTATCTTAGGATGTGGGCTTATGTTTTGATAATCAATTTCTTTCTTGTCAATTTTTTGCCCTGTTTGATAATATTTCAAA
>JAVBNI010000105.1:0-19763 GCA_031551645.1 Bacteroidales bacterium
ATAAGTATTATCTTACACGCCTGGGGAAGGAAACAATGGTATGTGCCCTGAAAATTAAGGAGGCGATCATCATGCCTTCTCTTTGTTATTGATTTTTTATGCCAAAAATAACACCAAGTTAAATGATAAGGTACTAATAGGATACGAACTTTGAAAAATAAAAGTTGCCAACTTATTTTTTACACGTTACTAAGGAATAGCATAATGAAAATTTGGGTGATTCGGGTTATTGAAAAACCGGCAATGTGAAGAAAAAAGTTGACCCCGCGTCTACCTTGCTTTCAACCCAAATTTTTCCTTTGTTTCGTTCCACAAATTCTTTACAGATCATCAGCCCAAGTCCTGTACCCGGTTCCTTGGCTGTTCCTATAGTACTTTTGTGATAATCAACTCCAAAAATTCCATTAATTACCTCTTTACGGATACCGATACCGGTGTCGGCAACCGATACAAGAATTTCACCATTAACAATTTGGGCACTAATAGTAATAGAACCGCCGGGATGAGTAAACTTAATAGCATTCACAATCAGGTTACGCAATACTGTTGCCACCATGTTACTATCAGCTTTTGCAAAACTTTCATCTGCTTTATTGATCTGAATAATGTGCTTTTGTCTTGCCTGGAGTTGGGTTTGCTCCAATACATCATCTACCAAGCTATGGATATTTAGTTTTTCCGGTTTATACTGCAATGAACCCATCTGCGCTCTTGATAGATCCAGTAAATTGTTTAAGAGCGAATTATGTGTTATTGCCGAGTCATGCAACATATCAATATATCCCTTTTGTTCTTCGGATTCAACACCTAAAAAACTATTTTTCAATAGCACCGTTAACGACATGATATTTGCCGCAGGTGTTTTTAAATCATGCGCTACCAGACTGAAGAATTTGTCTTTGGTAATAGTCATGTCACGTAGTCTTCCATTCAGAGTTTCTATTTCCCGGATATATCGTTTGGACTGTGCCCTGAAATACATGATTAACAGAAGGCCGGCAAGGTAAATAATGGCATAAACTACGATTATCTTATTGGTAGAAGCCGATATACAGTTATTCCTGTCGTAAGGTATGTTAACCGAAATTCCTCCCCGGATGTCGCCAAGCCGATAGCCTTGTGAAGCATGACAGGCTAAACAGGATTGACTTGTAACCAGCGGCGCCATATAACGAAAAACAGTGGAATCGCCTACCTTGACTTTTTCATAGTATTCATCCGAAGCATTGGCAAAAGTTTTTAATGCTTTGATTTCCCATTCGTCGGGTTTATTAGCCGGACGAATTGGATTCAAGCTGGTAATATGGAAACTGGTCGACCCTGTCGCTTCCGAAAGTTCGGATATCTGACGGGTCATAAATGCAGGGTTGATCAACGTTAATGAATCGCCATGATTGGTTATAGCGTCACGACGGGAATGAATCAAATATGGGTTGGGCTGCATCTTATGATTCACCGGAACATACACCAGTCCATGATTGGCATTCCACAACCGCGTGGTGACTAATAATTTGAAAATGGCATTAGCTTTAACACGTATAAGATTTTCCGAACTATCATTCAACACGCACAAATTAATAAATAATATACTGGTAATTAACGCCGTCCACCCAACAATAAGAATCAGGATTTTTTTGTGCATGTTTTGATTGGTACGATGACTTATACTATAATACTAAAAACGCTGAATTTCAAAAACTAACACATCTATTTTCACACAAAGATGTTATACAAATATATAAAAAATAAACATAAAATCACAAAAAAATATATCATTTTACCAAGTAATGGAAATAGCGAATAAAGCAAGATTACAAACAACAAAATGTTTTAATATGCACAATTTAAAATCAACAATTACAATCTCATTAAGTTTACAAATTCGATTCACTATCGCTCATGAGAACGTCTGCCTCGTAAGTCGCCTGAACGCCATTCGCGTCTAAGTGGCGTAGTCGGGCAGGATTGCTTACACTGAGTACACTAAGTTGAATGTTTTATCAAAGCATTTTAAATCATACATTAAATAGAAATGTCGATTATTTACCTGCAAGTACTTATCAGGTATTCCGCTATAGTAATTCGTCGGCTTGCACAATGTCCATATCTCCGTAATCCAAATTTTCACCAACCATACCCCAGATGAAAGTATAGTTGTTTGTTCCGGCACCGGAATGAATCGACCATGCTGGTGAAATGACCGCCTGTTCATTTTTCAACCAGATATGGCGGGTTTCGTCCGGCTGACCCATAAAATGACAAACAGCCTGGCCTTTGGGTACTTCGAAATAAAAATATGCTTCCATACGACGCAAATGTGTATGTGCCGGCATGGTATTCCACACGCTACCAGGTTGAAGTTCGGTCATCCCCATTTGCAACTGGCAGGTTTCAATTACCTCACGAACCAGTAATTTATTGATCCTTCTGGCATTCGATGTTTCCAACGATCCCATTTCGGCAACGATAGCATCAGCCAGAGTAATTTTACGTGCAGGTAACGGTTTATGCGCCGGAGCAGAATTAAAATAAAATTTGGCAGGTTGCGCGGCGTTTTCACTGGTAAAAACAACCTCGTGATCACCACATCCCACATACAGGGCTTCCTTGTGTCCGATAGCATATTCCACATTACCCACTTTTACCTTGCCCGCTCCGCCCACGTTTATAATACCCAACTCGCGGCGATGAAGAAAATTGGGCGCTTTCAACGGATCAATGGTTTCCAGCAAAAGAGCTGTGCCCACGGGAAAGGCTCCCCCTACAATAAGCCGGTCATACATCGAATACACCAGGTTGATCTCGTCTTTCACAAAAACATTCTCGATCAGATGCTCATCCCTGAGCCTTTTGGTGTCATAATTCTTTGCATCGGCAGGATGCGATGCGTAACGGATTTGATATTTTAAACTCATGATATGGTAATTTCAATTAGTGACATATGTACGAATGCACGAAGATACAAAAAGTTTTGATGGCCAATCCATCCATTTGAAATTGTTATTCCCGGTTTTTCGGGTTCATTCAATTTTTTTTGCATTGAAAAGTTATACCTTTACGGTCTCAAAAATAAGTTGAATGCCGGATAAAACATCCATCATATACGTCATAGTTGCATGAAGATTCTGCACCGTTTCATGCTCAAACAGTTCATCGGACCGTTTGTAATGGTCTTTGTGGTAGTCGTGTTTACACTGCTGATGCAATTTTTATGGAAATATATCGACGAACTGGTTGGTAAAGGGCTTGAGTTATCTGTTATCGCGGAGTTGTTGTTGTATACTTCGGCCAATCTGGCTATCATGGCTTTTCCGTTGGCTGTGTTGTTGTCATCGATTTTTACATTGGGAAATCTGGGTGAAAATTATGAATTGATAGCGCTCAAAGCGGCTGGAATATCTTTGCAACGAATTGTATTTCCTTTGATCATCCTTTCATTTTTTATAGCTATCGGGGCATTTTTGTTCGCAAACAATGTAACGCCAGTTGCAAATCTAAAAATGAGCACCTTACTACATGATATCCGAAAACAAAAACCTGAGTTGAGTATTCGTGAACAGATCTTTTTCAATGGAATTGATGGGTATAGTATCCGTGTCGGAAGAAAAAACTATAAAACCGGTCAATTATATGACCTGATGATATACGATCACACCAAAAAGCAGGGAAATATGGAGGTTATCCTGGCGGACTCCGGTAATATGGTTGTAACTGCCGACAAGCGATTCATGGAAGTTACCCTGTATCACGGACATAATTATGTCGACGTTGTGAATCGCGAAACTGTCAATAGCAGAAACAAAACATATCCTTTCCAACACCGTTTTTTCGATAAGCAAGTTTTCCGGATGGAATTGCCGGGGTTTGGCCTTGATCGTTCGGACGGGGAACTTTACAAGCAAAGTTATCAGGCGATGTCTCTTATGCAACTAAACTACATGATTGACTCCCTAACGATTCTCACAAACCAGCAGGAAGGACAACTCAGGAGAATGGTAAAACCGGCATATCAAATTCCCGATAGAGCAATTCAAAAAATCGACACTACGCTTCGGTCAAAAATTCCGGACGATTTCATGGTCAAATTCAATGAACAGACAAAATCGAAACGGCAAACGTCCATCCAAGAAGCCATTAACAGTGCCCGGAATCAGAAAGACCAGTTGTCCGGAGTTATTTATGAATTGGACTTCAGGAATAAAAGTAACTGGCGTTACGAAGTGGAATGGCACCGCAAGTTTACCATGTCACTGGCCTGCCTTATCTTCTTCTTTATCGGGGCGCCTTTGGGAGCCATCATACGTAAGGGCGGATTGGGAACGCCGATCATCATTGCAGTTCTCTTTTTTGTGATATATTATGTCATTTCCATGATCGGGGAAAAGTCGGCCAAAAGCGGCACCATGACTCCCTTATGGGGAATGTGGCTATCTACCATCATTGTGTTACCCATAGGTATCTTTCTGACTTATCTGGCTACCCGCGATTCATCCATATTCAACCAGGATTTGTACCTCAGTTACATCAAGCGTGCGCTCAGTTTTATTTTTGTTACCCACCGGACGCAACGCCCTGATATTAAATATAAAGCTTCCGAAACCGAACTGGACCCTGTAAACATGATTGCACAACTCGAGGAATTATCGCATCGGTGTAACTTATTTTTGGACGGAGATTTCAGAAAGATAATGAAATTCAGAAAAATATGGCATACGCAGAATGATACCGATCTGGTCGATATCGCCAACCGCTACGATCACATCAAAGCGATTTTAAAACAATCAGATGTAGAAATCATTCATGAAACTGTGGCTGAATACCCTAAAGTGGCCCTTCATCAGTATAAAATACAGATGACTTCAAAATGGCAAGCCATCGCGTCGGCGGTTGTTTTTCCCATTTGGATTTACCTATACCTCAAAGCTTGGATACAAAAATATTCCTTACGCAATGAACTGAGAAGTATCATAGGAGCTAACCGAAATCTGGTCAATGAACTGAACAGCGTACTTTAAATAATTGATATTGGTTATTGAATTTACGCGAAAGTACATGAACGTTAAAACTATTCTTGATTCTTGTCACTTATACTTTCCATCATATCGTAAAGGTTAAACCGAAATGGTTTTGTATCTTTGCTTTTGCATTTTTAACGCTATAACATTCGTAATGTTGTAGCGTTAAAAACATTATAACCTTTAAAACGTTTTGAACGTTATGAATACATTGAATACCATAGAGGAAGCCATCGAGGATATTCGCAACGGAAAGATTATCATCGTAGTAGATGATGAAGACCGTGAGAATGAAGGTGACTTCATCTGTGCAGCGGAAACAATTACACCCGAAATGGTCAATTTCATGGTAAAATACGGACGTGGAATGGTCTGTGCGCCTCTGTCCGAAAAACGTTGCCAAGAGCTTGAGTTGGATATGATGGTGGGGAATAATACGTCACTGCACGGAACCCCGTTTACCGTTTCAGTTGATTTGATCGGGCACGGTTGTACTACAGGGATATCCACTTCCGACCGGGCTAAAACCATTCGGGCACTGGTTGCCCCCAATACCCGTCCCGAAGATCTTGCACGTCCCGGACATATTGCACCGTTGAAAGCAAAGGAAAAAGGCGTACTACGTCGGCCCGGCCATACCGAAGCCGTTGTTGACCTTACCCGGTTGGCCGGATTACAACCCGGCGGAGCTTTGATAGAAATATTGAATGAAGACGGTACCATGGCCCGGTTACCTCAATTATTCAAAATTGCCGAAAGATTCAACCTAAAAATTATATCCATTGAGGAACTGATCAAATACCGCCTGCAAAAAGAGTCCATCGTAAAAATGGGTGATCGCGCCAAGCTACCCACCAAATACGGCGATTTCGAAGTAGTTCCTTTTATACAAATTTCCAACGGACTGGAGCACCTGGCCATTATCAAGGGAACGTGGCAGCTCGACGAGCCAGTGTTGGTGCGTGTCCATTCGTCGTGTCTCACGGGCGATATACTGGGTTCGTACCGCTGCGATTGCGGCGAACAGCTCCACCAGGCTTTGCGGATGATCGAAAACGAAGGAAAAGGTGTTGTGGTATACCTCGATCAGGAAGGACGAGGCATCGGCTTATACAACAAAATGAGTGCATACCGTCTGCAAGACCAGGGACGCGATACGGTAGAGGCCAATATCGATCTTGGATTTAAGGACGACGAACGCGATTATGGCGTAGGAGCAAGCATCCTGCGTGAGTTAGGGTTGGGTCCGATACGCCTGATGACCAACAATCCGGTGAAACGCATCGCTCTCGAAGGCTATGGTATCCGCATTGTAGAAAATGTGCCGATCGAAGTACAACCCAATATTAATAACCAACGTTATTTACAAACCAAGCACGATAAAATGGGGCATACCCTTGAATTGGTCAGAAAATCCTAACTATTGTTTTTCGGGATTTATAAATCTTGGCAAACGCCACCTCCAATTTAATCTGCTTTTCCATTTGTCTGTATATTAATTCAAAATCAACCGGTATGCGCATCGTTTTCATGGGAACTCCTCAATTTGCCGTAGCATCGCTGGATGCATTACGTGAGGCGGGTATTGATGTAGCGGCAGTCGTTACCTCTCCTGACAAACCTGCCGGAAGAGGCCGAAAAATACAGGAATCGGAAGTAAAACAATATGCAATAAAACATGGACTACCTGTATTTCAACCCGAAAAACTGAAAGATATAGGGTTTTTGAAACAATTACACGAATTAAAAGCCGAATTGTTTGTTGTCGTAGCTTTCAGAATGTTACCCGAAGAAGTATGGAAGATGCCGTCATTGGGTACCATTAATCTGCATGCTTCATTATTGCCCGACTACCGTGGCGCTGCACCGATCAATTGGGCGATCATCAACGGCGAAGAATGCACAGGAACAACCGTATTTTTCATCAATCAGGACATCGATACAGGGAATATTCTTTCGTATAATGAACTGGAAATTACTGACGATGACAATGCCGGAACCATGCACGACAAACTGATGTACAGTGGAGCCACACATTTAGTTAAAGCTGTTCAAAATATTGCCGGAGGGAATTTTACCACTATACCTCAAAAGGGTTCATCAATAAAAATCGCGCCCAAGATATTCAGGGAAACCTGTAAGATCAACTGTAATCAAAATGTTACCCAGATACATAATTTAATTAGAGGACTTTCCCCCTACCCTGCTGCGTGGACAACAATTACCACTCCCAGAGGAGAGCATTTCACACTCAAGATATTCGACACAAATATCCTGCCCGATACTCAATGTCCGGCCCCTGGAGTTATCCGTTCCGACAACCGGACATTTTTACAAATTGCTGCGCGCGAAGGGTGGCTTGTTATCAAGGACCTTCAACTGGAAGGAAAAAAACGAATGGATATTCAGGATTTCCTGAGAGGCATGCCCAACATTTGTAATTACCGGATCGAGATGAATTAATATATTTCAACAACCCGAGGTTAATATAACAATGGTCTAAATCGAGTATGTTTTTAGTGGTTATTTTAAAAGGTTTTTTGTTGGGATTGATTGTGTCAATCCCGCTTGGACCTGTGGGGGCATTATGTATCCAGCGTACCATCAGCAAAGGCTATAAGTCGGGACTTTTAGGCGGATTGGGCGCAGCGTGCGCTGATACCATATACGCGATTATCGCCGGATTTGGGGTCAGCGTAGTGATCAATCTATTGATCAAGGTGAAAAAATGGATAGAGATCGGTGGCTCTATCATATTTATGGTCATGGCGTACAAAGTTTTCAATACCAATCCTGCGATCCAGGTACGCAAGAATCGACACCGGAAACATCGCCCGTTAGAGGATTTCTTCACTACTTTCTTGCTTACCTTCTCCAATCCCACCCCTGTTTTTGTTTTTATGGCCGGGTTCGCCGGGTTTATTGTCAGCGATGAGTTTTATTACACGGATATCATATTATCCATCATCGGTGTTTTAATAGGGTGTATGACTTGGTGGGTTACCCTGGTATCCATCGTAAATATGTTCCGTAATAAAATTCGTCTTCGTCACCTTTTGTGGGTCAACAAAGTAACAGGAGTAATTGTCTTTGCATTTGCTATTGCCCTTTTGGTACAGGCTTTTTCATAAAAATGGGCTGAGTAGTGGAAAGTTGAAAATTAATTAATCATGCCAATCAAGGGTTGGATAAATATTGTCAACCAGCTTGAAAAGCTGTATTTTCATAACCTCGGGTGAGCGAAGTGTAACCCGAGGAAAAAAACACACATCTTACCTGCCTGCAAGGCAGAACCATATCAGAATCAAAGTGCTGCCTTACAGGCAGATGTTCCGTTATATCGCTTTTCCGAAGGTCAACGACCTCCGGTTATGAAAATATAGCTTTTCAAGCTATCTCTTTGCTTTAATTCTTGATTCACATCAACCATTGATCATTAACCATTAAAAAACAAACCCCGCCACCTTCCGGCAACAGGGTTAATATAATAACAAAAAATCCAATAACTACTTAGCGTAACTAATTGCTCTTGTTTCGCGTATAACGGTGATTTTCACCTGTCCCGGATAAGTCATTTCATCCTGGATCTTTTTTGCAATATCATAGGATAAGCTTTCCGCTTCGGTATCGGATACTTTTTCACTACCGACAATAACACGCAATTCGCGACCCGCCTGTATGGCATAAGTTTTGGTAACGCCGGGATATGCCAGAGCCAAAGATTCTAATTCCTTCAACCGTTTGATATAGGCCTCCACCACTTCGCGGCGTGCGCCCGGACGAGCGCCCGATATAGCGTCACAAACTTGTACAATGGGAGCAATCAAGGTAGTCATCTCGATTTCATCGTGATGTGCACCAATTGCATTACATACATCCGGTTTTTCCTTGTACCGTTCGGCCAGTTTCATCCCCAGGATAGCATGTGGCAACTCGGGTTCATCATCGGGAACTTTGCCAATATCATGCAACAGACCAGCACGCTTAGCCAGCTTGGGATTCAGACCCAATTCTGAAGCCATGATTGCTGAAAGATTAGCCACTTCGCGCGAATGTTGCAACAAATTTTGTCCGTATGACGAACGGTATTTCATCTTACCGATAATACGGATAAGTTCGGGATGTAACCCTTGTATACCGAGGTCGATCGTGGTGCGTTTTCCAACTTCCACTACTTCTTCCTCTATTTGTTTCTGTATCTTATTCACCACTTCTTCGATACGAGCCGGATGAATACGTCCGTCAATCACCAATTGATGCAAGGCCAAACGCGCAACTTCGCGGCGTACCGGATCGAAAGCCGACAGAATAATGGCCTCGGGAGTATCGTCTACAATAATTTCAACACCGGTAGCTGCTTCAAGAGCACGAATATTACGCCCTTCCCTACCGATAATACGGCCTTTCATCTCGTCGTTCTCAATATGAAAGACTGTTACTGAATTTTCGACGGCAACCTCAGTAGCCACACGTTGTATCGTTTGTAAAACAACCCTCTTGGCCTCTTTTGAAGCGGTCATTTTCGACTCATCCACGATTTCATTGATATAGGACATTGCTTCCGAACGGGCTTCAGACTTCAGCGATTCAATCAATTGTCCTTTAGCTTCTTCTGCAGATAATCCCGAAATAGCTTCCAGTTGTTCTACCTGTTGCCTGTGCACTTTTTCCAGATCTTCCTGTTTTCGTTCAGCCAAATCGATCTGATTAGTCAGGTTTTCCCGAATTTGCTCAATATCCTTGCGTTGACGTTGGTTTTCCTCAAAACGCTGCGACAATGTACCCTCTTTTTGTTTGATACGATTTTCGGCTTGTACTAGTTTTGAATTTCGCTCGTTGAACATCTGTTCGTGTTCCGCTTTCAATTGCAGAAAATGTTCTTTGGCTTCGAGCATTTTTTTCTTTTTTATCACCTCTGCATTAGCCTCCACTTCTTTCATTTTGCGTCCCCTCTTCGATTTAAGGAGGTAAGCATATATAAAATAAACAAGTCCGGCCCCGGCGACAAAAGCGACGATACCAATGATTAATTCATTCATGTTTTTTTAATACATATAATTAAAAATAAAAAACCCGCAACGATTCCCCAGCCTTATAAAACCCCAATAAAACATGGGTAGAGCGGCCAATTACCTCAAACTTCCAACGTCCCGACAAGTCGGAATCCCGGCCGAAACCGGTACTAGGCCTGTTTTTAGCAACTAAAGTCCAACTCTAATTATTTAAATGTTGAGTTTCAAAAGGATAAAAGAAACCGTGCGGGCAAACCTTTATGTAAAAGAACTTAAAAATCAGAACATTGTCTCAAAAATACCACCAGTTGTTCATTCAATTGTTCCAGCCTACCTGTTTGATCAGTCGAACCGGCTTTTGCTTCCAGTTCAATCAGTTTCACTGCAAACTGCAATGCAGCAATCGCTAAAAAGTCCTGCACATCTTTGTCACTAAATTGTTTCTTGTACTGAAACAACTTGTCATTGATAAGCTTAGCCGCCTTACGGATACGTTCCTCATCATCCTCCTTGTCGATCCTCAAAGGATAGAAACGTTCTGCAATATTAACATTTATAGTATGGCTCCAACTCATTACCTGACTTACCTATTTAAAAGAGCGATACATTTATCAATTTCTCGCACCATCCGGTTCACTTGAAGCTTCACATGTTTGACATCTTCCGGAGAAGAAATCAATGTTTTGGTGAGCTTGAGACTTTGATATTTCGATTCTAAGGCCTCTATCTCCTGGTTCTTTACGCGAACGACCTCCGACAACTCATTTACTTGTTGCTTCAACTGTAAGTTATTAACTTTTAGCTCTTCCGCAACATGGATGATGCGTTTGATATTTTCTTCCAGCAAGAAAATAATTTCATCTTGAATTGCCATGCTTCTTGTAAAAAAATCTGATACAAATATAACGATATTTTTATTACTCGAAAAGAAATCGGA
This sequence comes from Bacteroidales bacterium, assembly GCA_031551645.1. Taxonomy (GTDB): domain Bacteria; phylum Bacteroidota; class Bacteroidia; order Bacteroidales; family UBA4181; genus JAIRLS01. The sequence goes on from JAVBNI010000105.1 coordinate 10,965, forward strand.
TGGTTTTCTTGAATGGTTTTACTCAAATGGCTGTATTTCAGATATGAAATTTCAGTCAAGATGATCGGGCTTTTAGTAAAAAAACCTAATCCACTAAGTTGAATCCTTTCTAAAATATGGTAGTAAAAAATGATCATTGAATGGTTTTATTACGTTCATCCCACCAAAATCTGACTCACAATCTTTACAACCTACTACTAGTGTCGTGTCAACAGTAAAATGTCGAATTTGCTTTTCGAAAAAACCTAACAGGTTTTTAAAACCTGTTAGGTTTCAATTGACAAAATACACTTGACACGATACTAGTACGAAAAATCTATCCGCAAATAAAATTTAATATCATGCAATATACCACATAATGTCCGGGGATCATATTTTTTATGACTATTTTTGCGGTTGGATGGTATATGGCCGATTACTGTATACCGCACATATTTATTCATTTCAAATAAAATAGATTAAAATGTTTTTTCGATTTAGATTTTTTCTACTCCTGAGTGTTTGTGTAACTTTTTTTCTCACTTCATGCAGTAAAGACGATGATGAGGGGTATACCACCATCGATTTCCAGGATGAAGTATTAGGCGCCCAGAAATACAACAACTACGCGGGAGCTACGGGAGTTTTCGTAAAAGGAATTGTTTCGTTTGCAAATTTGAATCCGCCGGGTTACTGGTGCGGTTTCGCCCTCTCCCAGATGCACGATACGGAAACACTCGGCTCCGACAATCAATATAGCGTGTATGATCCTAAGGATAGCGAAGAAAATATATTCATGGTGGGTTATATAGATAATTATGAGATCAATCATGCCGAAATTCGTTTCAGTCAGCCGGTTTACAGTATTTCGTTCGATCTTGCAAATACCACTTATGCTGCTTTGTCTATGAAAAATGGAGATGCTTTCGCAAAAAAATTTGAGGCCAGCGATTGGTTGAAACTTACCATTACGCCGTATAATTCTGAGAATAAAAAGTTACCTGCTTATGTTATTACATTGGCTGATGGTACTGAAATCGGAGACATGTGGACCAATTTTTCACTTTTCGCCGAAGATGTTGTTAGGCTTGAGTTTACCATGGAGTCGACAGATGTGAGAGATGGATGGTTGAATACACCGACTTATTTTTGTCTGGATAACCTCAAGTTCAAAACCCACTAACCGTAATATCATCCTGTCAGCAGCTACCACAGTCTGACAGGGTTAGTAGAATAAGATCCAACAACATAGATACAGGATAATTAATCACTCATGACGATCCGGTTACCCTATATCTTTTCCGTCTGTATGATGGCTTTGTGCATCATACATATTATGCAAGCACAAAGCCCGTCTATAGATTGGGAATCGCATCGTGAAGCGGAGAAAGGTAAAAGTCCGTACATTAACCGCATCATTGAATATAAGCCTGCCCCCGGCCAGTTCATCAACGAAACCGGAAGCGGGACTCCCGAAGCAGCCGAAAGTATTGTAGGCGACGTTCGGGGATTGGTTTCACTTGGCGGGTTTGGCGGTTACATTGTCGTGGGCTTCGATCATACCATCTGGAACGACCCCGACAATCCTTATGGCGTTGATTTTACCGTGGTAGGAAATGCTGCCCCAAACTCATCCGAGCCGGGTATTGTGATGGTGATGGCCGACACCAACGGTAACGGACTACCCGACGACACCTGGTACGAACTGAAAGGAAGCAATTACGACCTGGCAACCACGATCCACCACTACGCCATCACGTACACCAACCCGAAATCAGGCGAAACTGTTGATATCCCATGGGCCGACAACCAGGAAAACACAGGGACGATCAAAGCATTACCAGGCCACCACGGACAATCCTATTACCCTGCAACAGCCTGTTTTCCGGATTATCCGCAGGAAGAGGTTAGTTTTACAGGTACTTTGATCGGGTTGGATATCAACGATAACGACCCCGGGTACATCCGGATTGATCCGTTGCCGTTCGGATATGCCGACAATCTGCCGTTCAAGCATGGTACTCCGCCTTATTTGCCCGATAATCCGCAAACGCCAGACGTATTAGAAGGAAACGGAGGCAATGCTTTTGATATTGATTGGGCTGTCGACAGTGAAGGAAAACCGGTTTACCTGGAAGGAATAGATTTTATCAAAATATACACTGGGGTGAATATCAATGCAGGCTGGTTGGGTGAAATATCTACAGAAGTATGCGGTATCATCGATGTTTCGCCGGACGACGTTACTTCATCGCCGGCTATGGACAACAAATCCGGCATGACAATATATCCTAACCCGACAAGTAGTGAAATAAAGATACAATCCAACGATCAGACTCCCATAACCTGTGTTGAGATTTGGAATACAACAGGACAGCTGTTTTATATAAATTCCGCCATAAATGGTAATGAGTTTTCAATAGTTGTCGCCGGTTACCCTGCGGGTATTTATTTAGTAAAGGTCAGAACAGAAAAACAACAAACGACCACAAAAATTTTAATAAAAGCCTTATGAAAAAAGTACAATTGATCTTCTGTATCCTGGTATGTGTCCTGACCGTATACGGACAGCCATATCCCCGGACAAAAAATACCGTCAGGGTGATGAGTTACAATATACGGAACGCCCGAGGCCTGGATGAAAAAGTCGACTACCAGCGCATTGCGAATATTATTTCAGGTGTGTTGCCCGACGTGGTCGCCCTACAGGAATTAGACAGTGTAACCAACCGCAGCAAACATGTGGATGTCCTCGCACAGTTGGCCGGTATTACCGGGATGTACTCCGTGTATGGCGCCTCTATTCCTTTTGATGGTGGCAAATATGGGATCGGTATACTATCGAAAAAGAAACCCCGCTCATGGAAACGTATGCCGCTTCCGGGAAGGGAAGAAGCCCGGTCATTATTGATGGTAGAGTTTAAGGATTATGTGTTGTGTTGTATCCATTTCTCGCTAAATGAGGACGACCGTAAGGCATCGGTCCCCATTATCGACCGGGCGGTGATGGCGTGCAACAAACCTGTATTTCTGGCCGGAGACATCAATGCCACCCCTGAATCGGTAGTGCTGGAAGCATTTGGAAAAAACTGGACCATACTGACCGACATCAAACAGTTTACCATTCCTGCAGATAAACCCAACCGCACCATCGACTATATTTTGGGAAATATCACCAAAGGATATATTTATCAGGTGTTACAGACAAAAGTGTTGGAGGAACCCGTGGCATCCGATCATTTACCATTATTTATTGATGTGCGTTTAAAACGAGCGGATAAATAATGGACAATGGAGAATGGAAAATTAAAAATTAGGGGCAATCAAATTAGTGACAATGATAAAATAACATTTTCATCTTTTTCAGACAAGATTACCTGCGGTGAGCTAAAGGTTAACATGATTTACAGGATTATTTACATCGTGTAAATCATGTTAATCCTGTCTAATGAGTAAATTATTTTGTCTTCATTCCTTACAGGAAAAATGATGACTATTTCTTTTTAGCTAAAAGCCAAAATCCGATAAAGGTAAACAAGGCATTAAAGATCAACAATTCATAGCTGAAAGCATAACCGTTGAACCATTTTTCGGAATTCTTCTGGAGAACGAAACATAAGATGGGTGCAATAACGGCAACAAGGGGAATATATTTGTCGTGCACCTGTTTTTTAGTGAATATGCCGAAAGCAAACATTCCCAGGATAGGCCCGTAGGTATAACTCGCCAGGACATAAACTGCATCTATCACACTGGTATTATTCAACACATTGAACAGGAGAATGACTAACCCCATCACTACGGCCATCCCGACGTGGACTCGTTTGCGTATTTTGGCGACTTCTGTGTCGCTCTTCGTTCTGGTGCTTTCCAGAATGTCGACTGTAAAGGAAGTGGTGAGTGACGTAAGCGCCGAACCAGCTGCTGAATAGGCTGCCGAAACTAATCCCAGAACAAACAATATACCTACTATGATGGGAAAATAACCCTGGGTGGCGATCATGGGAAACAATTCATCGCTTTTGGCCGGCAGCGCTATGCCGTTGCGTCCGGAAAAGATATACAACAACACACCCAGCATCAGGAACATGGCCACAACAAAAAACAACAAAATACCGCTGGTGATCATATTTTTTTGCGAATCCCTGGAATTTTTGCAACTCAGATTGCGTTGCATCATGTCCTGGTCCAGGCCGGTGGTGGCAATCATGGTAAAAATACCTGCCAGGAATTGCTTGAAAAAGTATCGTTTAGCCTTAACGTCATCGAAGAAAAATGTTCTGGAATAATCGCTTTCCCTGATGGCTGCAACCATTCCGGAAAAATTGAATCCAAGATTGGTAGCAATGTAATAAATACAAAGCACTACCGAAATAATCAGGCAGAAGGTTTTGAGTGTATCGGTCCATATCAGCGATTTAACACCGCCTTTAACGGTGTAGAGCCACACAAGCGCGACCGTACAGACAACATTCAGTAAAAACGGTAGTTTCAACGGTGCAAACAACAGCAATTGCATGACCATGCACACCAGAAACAATCGCACTGAAGCTCCCACCATCTTGGATATAAAGAAGAACCATGCGCCGGTTTTGTATGAGGAAATACCATAACGGTTTTCGAGGTAGCCGTATATCGACACCAAGTTCATCCGGTAGAATAAAGGTATCAGGACATAGGCGATAATGATCTGTCCGGCAACGAATCCCAGTACCATTTGCAGGTACGAGAAACTATTCACCGCCACCCATCCGGGTACCGAAATAAACGTGACACCCGAAATAGTGGAACCGATCATGGCAAAAGCCACCACGTACCACGGCGATTTGCGGTTGCCAATGAAAAAGCCCTGGTTGTCGGCTTTTCGTCCGGTAATATACGATATGAAAAAAAGAACGCAAAAATACGCGGCAATGGTAATCGATACCAAAAGAGGACTCATGGTTAATTAATGGAGAATTGAAAATTGAAAATTTTACTCGCTTCGCTCATGAGGTCGGCTATCGCCTAACTGAGTTCATTCGGATAAAGTTCATTAAATCAATATTAAACAGCAATACAAAACGTCGATTATTTACTTGAAAACACTTAAACGTGAAATCGTGAATTTTATTCCTCATAAAGCAAATACGGTCGGCGTTGTTCCCTGAATTTTTCGACATCATTCTTCCACATCGCTTTGATTTCATCGGCTGATTTTCCTTCGATAATCATTTTACGGACATAATCCACGCCTATCAGGTTTTCGAAGAAAGGGATAAAAAACTGATCGCCCATATTCAAATTGCGATAAGCATCGATGAGATAATCCAGGTCAATGCCTTTTTCCCAAATCTTTTCATCGGGGACATCGCGCAAGTCAACCCCGTAACACAATTTATCCAGCAATGGCGGGCTCTTTGCCCCGGGAATACTTCGTGGCGTAAAACTGAACGAATAACCTTTCATATCCGGATGTCCGTATACCTGGAATGGAAACGCCGTTCCCCGCCCCAAACTGATCTGTGTTCCCTCGAAAAGACAGGTAGACGGGTACAGGTATACCGACTTCATATTGGGTAGGTTGGGCGATGGAGCTATGGGAAGCCGGTACATGGTCTGATGTGTATAATTCCGGCATTCGATTACTGTCAGGTTACAAAAGCGACCATTGGGTAACCATCTTTCGCCGTTCACCATCCTGGCCAGTTCGCCCAGTGTCATGCCATGCACCACCGGGATAGGCAACCATCCCACGCCGGATTTATACTTCATGTCCAGTATAGGACCATCGACATAATGCCCGTTGGGATTCGGTCTGTCCAAAACGATGATATATCTAGCATATTCGGCGCAGGCATCCATCAACCGCACCATGGTGATGTAATAAGTATAAAAACGAAGTCCGACATCCTGCACGTCGAAAAGCAACACGTCAAACGATTGCATACTTTTTTTGCCCGGCTTACGGTCTTTCCCGTCGTAGAGCGACAGGATGGGAATACCCGTTTTCTCGTCCATCGAGCTGGAGACATGTTCGCCTGCATCGGCATTTCCCCGGAAACCATGTTCCGGCGAAAAGATAGCGACTAAGTTGATCCCTTCCCGCTTCAACATATCCACCAAGTGCTCCTCACCCACCATCCCCGTGTGGTTGGTCAGGACAGCCACACGTTTGTTTTTCAGAAGCGGAAAATAAACGTCGGTACACTCGGCGCCGACTTTTACTGATCCGCACTGTGCCTGAACTGATAGGGTTACGAACGTCAATACAAAAAAAAGTGGAAATATTTTCATGATTAACCGATATGGTTGATGATAAAATGGTATAAGTAATTTTTGATTTTCAACATTCAACTTTCAACCATCTACCGTCCGTTTTCAATTGCCTTTTTTACCGATCCGTACTTTAACAGCAATTCGCGGGCTTCTCCGGCAGAGATACCAAGTTCCTCGACCACCATACGTGTGCCCCTTTCCACCAGTTTCTTGTTGGCCAACTGCATATTGACCATCTTATTACCTTTGACGCGACCCATCTTGACCATCAAACTGGTAGAGATCATGTTCAGGATCAATTTTTGTGCAGTCCCCGATTTCATACGTGTACTTCCAGTAACAAATTCAGGTCCGACAACGGCTTCAATTGGGTACTCTGCTGCTTGAGCAAGTGGCGAATTGGGATTACATGTAATGCATCCGGTAAGTAAACCATTCGCACGAGCCTTCTCCACGGCGCCAATGGCATAAGGAGTAGTTCCCGACGCTGCTATCCCGATGACTGTATCCAATTTTTGAATACCCATCTCCAATAGTTCCGTCCATGCTTTTTCCCTGTCGTCCTCGGCGCCTTCGACTGACCGCCGCAATGCCGTATCACCACCCGCAATCAAACCGATGATAACACCCGATACCCCGTAAGTGGGAGGTATTTCCGAAGCATCAAGTACTCCAAGCCGCCCACTGGTCCCTGCTCCGATATAAAAAACCCGCCCACCCGACGACATCCGTTCCAGAATCCGGTCAACCAAAGCCTCTATCTGTGGAATAGCCTCCCTCACGATTAAGGGAACCTGGATATCTTCCTGATTCATCCCTGTAAGAATATCGTGTACGGACATTTTATCTATATGCTGAAAATTGGATGGCGACTCTGTAATGCTTTGTTGATTCATCTAAGTGTTCTTTAATCGTATTTGACAGGTCGCTAAAGTACATTTTCTTTTTTGATTTTCGCAAATGTTTCATGAAAGATTGGAATACTGTACCTCGAGCTGATGTTAATGTCACCCGCCTGGACATGGGTCAGCCGAGGCCACATCGGTGTCTGGCTTGAACTAAGCGAAGCGATCTAGGCCTCAACCATGATTATTTGAAATAATCATATTTATTGTTAAATTTGTGATGTACAATGGGGATTTTGATGTGGTGGATGTCAATACGAGTGCTGATAATGGATGACAAAATCAATACGATGCAAACCTTAGCCAGCGACAGGATCGTTATCCGGGAAAGCGGTTATCTGGAAGTATGTGCCGACAATCAGGCGCAGTACATGCAAAAACACATAAGACAATCCTTTTAGATCCCCGTATTATACCATATGCTGGTTGTAGAATAGATGCAGGATTTAATGTGGGAATTCAAATGAGAAAATAATACCATATGTTAACATATTTTAAATTCTTAAAAAAAATAACCCAGGTAATACTTAGTGTGGGAGGAAGTTGTAATACTTTATTAATCTTATTTTTTTTTATTTCTGATGTCCAATTTTACCAAATACCTGTTCGTATTAAAGAAACTGGTGAAACAATATATTTAAAAGAAAAATCAATTGGTCGAGATTATACGGAAATCGTTATTTCTCCACATAAAGGAAGAACAGTTAAATCACAAAGAGATTATTTGTATACATGGAATGAAACATTATTTTATAAAATAGAGGGAAATATAATATACGTACTTTGTAGTAATAAAGCAAAATTTCCTCCTAATTTTGGAAAACATGTAAGGGTCATCCAAAACACATACTCTAATCCAGAGTATTATGATATGCTAAATAATTATAATCAAAAGGGATATCAAAAATTTCCTTTATCGCGAGTCGAGAAAGCTAGAGAAAAAAGAATCTCACGTTAAGCCGCAAATTCTACAAATAATAAATAGTCTTGGTAACTACCAGACTTCTTTGTTTATGTCGCGGGTCGGCGGCTGAAGAAAACCTACAACAATGTAACCCGTTACTACGCTAACTGATTCGAATACCCAAGCGATAATTTCAAATCTGTGACCATATCCGAAGGCCGCATCCGCAAGACAGGCATCGGTACGGCTGACTAGGTATACGACTATTTCATCAAAGACCACTTAAGCAACGTACGGGTAGCGATCACCAGCGAAATACAACAACCGCGCCTCTACATGGACACCATGGAAGAAGGAGTTTTCCCCAGTCTCCCGATGAACGGCATTAGCACGGTTGAGCAATATATGTAATGTTGCTCAGAATATACCAAATTTGCAATTTGGCAGATAGCACAAAAGCCTGTCCGTCGCGGCAGGATTTTTTATCGTATTAGCAAGATACTATTTTGGGGGTTCACTCAAGTCCCTTTGTAAGATGTCCCGTTTTCCTAGTACTGTGACCAAACCTGAAACAACCTGATCTATTTTGAGAAAACAAGATTATGTGAAAACAATCATCGGTATAGGCGTTTAAAGCTCACTAATTATTTTTTTAATTTTCTGCGGATTGGCTCGAATTTAATCATTCTGCAAATTAGGTTGTCAAAAACAGTATCCATGTGGTTGCGTCTATTGTATCTGTAATGGTATTCA
>JAVBNI010000115.1:0-37153 GCA_031551645.1 Bacteroidales bacterium
TGCAAGGTATAGCTGCGACCGTAGTATTTGGCTACCATGCGGAGGCATGCCGGACCGCAGTCCATAGCATCCAATTGCTGGGTAAAGGGAAACCGATGATTCAATTAATGAATGGTTAATGGTTAATGGTTAATGGTTAATGGTTAATGGTTAATTATTACATTGGGATAATAATTCCCTTAATTCATCAATGTAGATAGACATTCTATAGTCTTCATTACTATTATATCTTGGTTCAAGAAATGATTGAAAAGTACGGGGCAGATTTGCTGCACTGGTCAATGCGGTACGTTTCGTTCTAATCACCCAATCTTCCATGCTGCCGGTGAAATAATGTACAAGACATGGATCAAAAGAAGTAAAATTTTGATGGGAAATATAAACTCGTCTATGTACATCCTCACTATCAAAGTCAAAATCTTCCGGGATCAGGTCATGGTTAAAAAAATCCACATGCCTGCCTCTTACAGCCATCTGATGCGTATGATACCAATAATTAGACGACCGGGGTTCATCAGGTTTTTGTATCACATTGCGAGGACGTATAATAGACTTGTAATGAGCCCGTGGTGATATGCCTGCTCTTCTTGTAAAAGCAGATAGTCGAGTCTCTTGTGGCGTAGCCGATAAAATACGGTTATTATGACCAAATTCCAACCAGGGAATAAGAATTTGCCCAACATCGTTTGAGATAGTGGCCAACAGATCATTAACAGGCCTTTTTTGGCTGTCGTACAGGTATTCATCTACATCAAATAAAGCCAGCCAGTCATCATCCATTGCCCGCTGAAATATTAAATGATAACCTTTATGTTGAAATCCCCAGCCAGGCTCTTCTTCGACATGAAGCAGTTCAACTTTTGCCAAAACTTCACGGGGAAGTTTGTAAATCATTTCTTTGGTTAAGTCCGGTTCCGGCTCGTTCACCACATCGTGAAGGCAGATAATTATTTTATCCCAGCCTTGAAGATAATTAAAACATATACATTCCTGAATGTATTTATGTTCATTTTTAGCACAAATCCCAATAACACTTTTCATTATGAATACTCCACACTTCGTTATAATTCACTGACAAATAAGACACACTAAGAAATGCTGAGAAGGTCAATTTATCTCTTCGTTTTTCGTTCTTCACTCTTCACTCTTCGTTCTTCACTAGTTTGTGGAACCCAAGAGCCCAAAAAATAATGGATGGCAAAAGCCTTTTCAACTTTATCCTCTATCTCCTGTGTTTCCTGACCGCGCAAAATCATCCCCACTTCATGCATGGTCAAGGGGGCAACCAATTCTGCCGGCAATAAGGTAATATCTTCTTTCCTTTCGCAGGCTTCATACACGCGGTTGAGCATAAACGGACCGGTGGTCTCGATTACCTGGGTCGCTTTATGTTCATAGTTCTGCAATCCCGAAGCGGCAATATCCTTGATGATACAATGTAAAAAATCATGCCCGGGAACCGACGCCATCAAGGCATTGCCTATAATGAACGGTTTTTGATTGCGAATAGCATTTTTTTCAGGCTCTAATCCCATGCAGCATGAATGGTTCCACAAGAGCGGATCAAGAGACTCAACGCATTCATAATCCATATCTGCATAAAGACCTCCCAAACGATACAGGATCAGGTAACGGACAAAGTCCCAGCGTTGAACATCATACGGAAATGAGTCGTAAAGAGGACGGTATTCCTGAAAATCAGATTCCAGGAATTGTTCTACTGCCTGTTTATTCCAAAAACGATATTCCCACTCCGGTTGTTTTTCTTTCCACGATTGCGAAATAGAAGATAGATGCGCCGGAGGGCCTGCCATATCAAAATAAATTTGATGAATGATTTTGGGAATTTTCATATGCTTATCTTTTCCGGGAACTACACCCATCAATTGGTTCTTCACGAAAAGAAACTCTTTCCCATAAAAACCGAATGTCGTTATTTTTAACTCCGAATTCATGGAATGAACATCCGCATCCATATCTGCAACAACCATCGACGGATGAACCAGTTCATCCATTTCGGTAAGTGGGATACCGGCAAAGGGGTGGTCTTTAACATAATGCATTATTTTTTTTGGATAGCCGATATGGGCAATCAGATTTGAATTGGGAACAACGGATAACCTGTTGTTGTATATATTAAGATATGAATATTGGAACCTCCAGTAGTTAGATTTTTCGTAAAAAAGAGGCTCTAATTTATAATTCCAATAATCTTTTATACGCGTCAAGGTGCTTACCTGCTCAAGGATCTTTAACTTTTCAAACAGATACTTAGGTTCCATATTCATGTCAAAATCTTTCCATACCCTTCTCCAGCCTGCCCAACCCCATATATGGGTATGGGTAGAAAAATAGTAACTGCCGTCTCCCCGCACTGTTCCCTGTTGAAAATTACTTCCCGAAATGTGTCCGATACGTTCATCATTACGGTATTTTTCGAGCATGGAGCTGCAAAAGCCGAAAAAGCTGTCTGCCGGCAAACATTCTTCTTCGAGTATGATCCCTTCCGGCTCATTTTCGAAAAACCAGGTAATGGCCATAGGTATTGCCTGCGTACGTCCGGCGTTCCTATCCATGGGATAAGTAAAAACCTTACAGTCCCAATCTACCGAAGATGCTATTTCATCGATTTTTTCATACATCGCTTTTTCTCCCGGTTGAACGGGATCGTCGGCTGCGATGTATAATTTATCCGGTTTCATCTTCCTTATCTGGGAAAATACCTGGACAGAAGCGTTTGACATGCCGGTTACCAGGAAAAGAATGGGGGTATTGGTATGGTAGGTGATCATGGGAATTTATATTGAGTTTAAAATGTACTGTATCAAATGATCATATGTGTAACGACCCATAAAATGGTCATAGATCTGTTGCGCTATGGATACCCGCTCTTGCGGATGCTGCAAATAATACCGTATCTTTTCGATGGCTTCGTCAATGGAACGGAAACTAACCAATTCAGGGTCAATGGGCAATAAATCCTTTAATATCGGACGATAATCCGATAATTGAAAAGCGCCTGAGCCATTCGCCTCAAAAAACCGGGTATTTACCGATTCTATTTCGGCATAATTCAGGTTATTGAGTACAATTTTTGACCCATACAGGATCTTTGCTTTTACCTCTCCCGTAATGTAACAGTCAGTGTGGTACTCATCCAAAGATGCATCATAAAAGGGAACATTCCTGTTTCCGAATAGAGTCAGGTCGATACCATGGTCGGCCAATATGCGCAGCATCCTGTTCCGGTAGGGATACATGGAGCCGTAGGTCATTACATCGATATCAAATTCTTTTTCATATTCCAGCTTGTCTGCATCCGGTTTTACATGCACCCGGGGGTTGAAGGCTTCGTTGTATAATTTCACGTTCAGTTTCAGGTTCGACTCCATAAATCGCTGGATATACGGATCTTTAGTGAAATACACATCGTATTCGGCGGCGAACAACTGTTGCAAATCAAAAGTGGTTAACGCGTCAGGATTGACCTGAATGAGCGGATAACCCTTTTTTTTCAAATGATTTACAAAATCGGGATGAATAATGCGATATACCACCATGATTAAATCCGGTTGATATTGTTCCACAGAGCTTGCCAGGAGCATAAATACTTTGTTATCCGGAAATTTAACAGAAGGATTGCCGTAAGGAAGATCAAAAATATAAGATTCATGACCATGGTAGCTGAATGATTCATTGAGATGAAATTCAATACTGTCATAAAGGGTAGAACCGATAATGGCTATTTTCATACCGGATTGAATTTTGTTTTATCGTGATCTATGTCCCGCTGATATCAATGATTTACGCAGATTCTCTTTTCTGCGATATCGGCGGGAAAAATGGGATGTTATTTTACACAAATAGAGATTGATAAAATTCCAACATGTTTTTTCGGAACACTTCCGATGTATAATGCTTTAGGTATCTTTTCCGTCCATTCTGGCCCATCCGCTTTGCTTCTTTTGGATGCTGCAATAGATATAATATTTTTTCAGCTAACAAGTCCGTATCAATCTCCACCGCCTCGGGTGTTTCGATCACCGGAATTTTCAAGGCGCAGGTGTCATCCACAACCTCATTCAATCCAGAAGTGGCTGTAGCTACTATGGGCAGGCTGTGCATCATCATTTCTACGGCTACATAACCAAAGGGTTCATACAACGAAGGTACCACACCCACGTCTGCTATCCTGTATAATTCATATAATTCTGTTTTTGCCAGCAGACCAGTATAGGTTATTTTGGTACTAATATCGATAGCTGGTTTCATATAAATATTGTAAACGCCATCCCCTGCTACTATCAATCGGCACTGCGGATATGTCTGCACCACTTTACGGAATGCCTCTATCAAAAATCCCAATCCTTTAATATCATCTAAACGCCCTGCAAAAAGAATGATCTTTTCCCGGGCGGGCAACAGCCATTTTTTACGTAATGCCTTCCGATCGGTAACTTTATAGGGATGATCACTCAACCCGTTTGGGATAATGGATATTTTAGTCGGATTGAGGCAATATTCTTTACACAAAATATGTTGCATATATTGGGAGAGGCAAACTACTCGGTCAACTGTCAAATATAGCAACCGGTCGTTTTCTACAGATTGTCGTATCTCTTTTCCCGGATGATCAGGTTGTTCTTTGGCTAAAATAGTCTTTAAGCGGCTTAGGTTGCCAGAAAGTGTGATGGCCCAATCCGAATAATGCACCATAGCCAATACCCGGCAATCAAATGCTTTTTTCAGCTCTCCGGCCAATACGGTACATTGGTTGAAATTCAAATGGAAAATCAAATTTTGAGTACCCTTTATGTGTAATTTCAATAGATACACAATGTTCCGGAAATACCGATCTTGCTGTTTGTTGTGGGTCATAGTTAAATTAACTGTCTGCGGAGCCGGGAAAAACCATTGCCGGACACCTTCTTCTTCTGTCATACATACAGCTTCTTTATCCGAGCGCAGGTGTACAATGCAAACCCGGATACCACTGTCCTTCAATGTGGATGCCAGTTCCCTGATGTAGGTGCCAACACCATATACCGACCCTCTCCTGGTTTCATTGAAGATGTAATACATGGGTCATTCTTTTATAAAAGGTTCATCCAGTCATTGGTTACGCCAAGCCGGTTAAGCAGGCATAAGCCCAACCCGGCATATCCGTTCCATAACCCCATTCCGGCTGGTTTCATTTCTTGTAGCAGGGAAAAATATTGTTCAGGATCATTGTTTTCGAATGGACCTTTTTCCATATGGTGTACATGATTAAACTGGATCATGAGTGTTACCACTCGTTCTGTAAATGGAGATATAGTACATAAATCTCGTAAAAAACAAAAAATATCTATTTGTTCCTGTTCTGTTAGTTCCCGTGTATTTCCTCCAATCGAGTTCAATATATGTTCCAATGCCTCTTGCGCCTGCTTGTTCTCTGCTTGTTTGTTCAATCGGTGTATCCAGTAACGCCCATACCCGGTCGAACCGTCATACAAACTGAAATCCTGCCATGGATCATACATCACAGCACGATACATCCGCTTGTCGAAATCCTCGAAAATATCCGGGCCAACTGCCAGAAAATCATTCTGGATCAAATAATCAATCCCAGTGCCAATCCCCGCGATGCCCTGTTCATAATCTGCCGGACTGGTGGCATATATTTGTTCCTGGATTTCTTCAATCAGTTCCATAGCATAGTCTTCAAACAATTCATTGCCTGCATGTCGGGCATAATGGAAAAAGAAAACAGCAATGCCCGTTTTTCCGTGTATCAATCCCGGGCAATCAACCAAAGCACCGTTAAGCAGAAGCATATCGGCGATTTGCTGAAGGTGTTGCTTCATGGCTATTGATTGCCCCTGTGCCATATTATTTAAACATTTTTTAGTTACTCGATTATTCAGTTATTCATTATTGTTTCACATGGCAAAGGTCAGGCCGCCCGATCACTGTTTCATAATTCGATGGAGATGGACACAGCCATTGATAAATACAATCTTTACAAGGAGCCAGATCTCGAATCCTGAACCATGATTTACCTTCAGTAAACTCCTTGTATACAAGTGAGTACGGAGTGTCGTCAATAGTTCCCAATGGTACTTGATTTACATCTGCATAAACTTTACTATCAAGTAGAATGGTTAATTTTCCAAAATGATGGATATTAGCTGCCTGCCGCATGAAAACTTCGCGTTTAGATAAGCCGGATGCGAGAATATCTTCCTGACTGATAAAAATGGATGATTCGAAAAAGTCAATATTTTGACCATCATATAATGGCACAATATTGCCATTGAATGTTGTTGAGATTTGCTCTACCCGGAGATAATCCTGTTCCGAAAATATAAGAAAGGTAGGCAAAAAAGAAACATCAATATCATTTAAAACCGCAACCAACCGGTTAATATTTACCTTTTGATCAACCAAGATGTTAAACCTAATCTTATTATGCCATTTAATTTTTTTGATTTGTTTTTCATGATCAAAGAAATCGCCTGCAGTGATAAATATTGTTACCGGAATATCAAATATGATAATATTATTGAGTAACTCTTCATATCCGGGATATGAGAAAATATCCCCTACTAAGTTAATATTGGATAAAAACAAATTTCTGCTATTTCGGATAAAACGGAGGATTTTTTCACTTATTAGGGTTAATGCATCATTTCTCGGAAAAATCGTTTGCAAATAATAATGGTCATTCCCGTATTTACTTCCATTAATATAAAAGGTAAGTTCATGGATGTGTTGGATGATACTTCCGCCAATACCCTGTTCATGTTTCCAGACGAAATCATTGATTTGATCCTGAATTTTTAATACAGGCATCAAAGACACAGTGCCTTTGTCCGTGCTGTTATTCAGCAATAGCTGGCCAGCACCCATATCAACCAGTTGATCCGCAAAATAATGAACATCACCGTCATTCAATTCGTCTTCGGTTAATTCAACAGTATATAGGTGTTCGATCGCCAGCAAATGCCAGCATATTTCATCTAATTTACTGGACAGTGAAAAAACAAATGCCCGGAAATTCTCTGACTGGTATATCAATCCTTCATTATTATTGATCCATAGGAAAGTATCCGAGTCCAATATCAGTTTGTATTTTTTCATGGCATTAACCTCTGATAATTACTTCCTCCAATATTCTCTTATAATAATGAGGATATTCCTGAAGGTATGTAAAGATGTTTTTATTTTTTTGTTCTAACTCTTTTGGGGAAAGGAAATTCAAACAACGTGTACTTTCCCTTTGGATATCATCTATCTGATACACGCATTGCATGCAGAACCTGTTTGTTGCACAATTAGTGCATTGTTTTATATATTTTGACACATAGAAATTATGCTGATTAGCAACATATTCTTCATTCAACAAAATTTGATTGTCAAGTATTTGTCCTAAAGAGAAATGATGGTCAATCCGTTCGCATGGAAGAATTTTTCCATTGACAGTTATAAACATTTTTTTCGAAAAGGGAATACAAGTACCGGTAGGTGGAGGATCAAGCTTATCATTGTTGATAAACAGATCATTATATGAATTGAAAACATTCTTGCTTTGGTATTGAATATAATTAGCCAATTCGGAAACCCTTGGTGCTTTAATCATCAATTCAGATTCTATTATTTCACACTTTTTTGATTGATTGATGCTTATTGCTGGATGTTGGTACATTTTTTTGAACTCCTCTTTTTTTTCTTCACATATTCCCGAATCATTCAATGGCATAATTAAAGGTATTTTGCCAAATTTTTTTTTGATAAATTGATAGATTGATTCCACGTTATTACGATTATGCAAAACTGAATGGAAATTTATCTTTTTCTGAAAATAATCGGGGTATGTTTTCTGCAGTAGTTTTACATTCTGAAAAACCTTTTCAAAAGAATTTTTCCCTGTATGATCAACACGGTAGCTTTGAGCAAACTCATTTCCATCAAGACTGATAAGCAACTGGAATTCCTTTTCGACCAAGTAATCCATATATTTGTCCAGCAACATAGCATTAGTTGTCATTGCATAAAAAAAATGTCGCCCTACTTTTTCCAGATTATTGATATAGTCAATTATTTGTTTAATAAGGGTTATATTTATTAGTGGTTCACCACCATAAAAACTGATAGTAACTTCTCTGTCAGCTCCATTAGAATAGTTGTCCTTCCATAAATTGAATACATAATCTATGATTAGTTTTACTTTATGGAAAGGCATATCCTTACCGTCTCGTTGATCGTATGCTTTATTATAAAGATCAGAATATGTACAATATTTACAATTCAAGTTACATTTATCCGTTACTTCAAATACCAACTGGCGTAAATTTTGAAGTTGATATCTGATATTTTGGTTGTTGACTTTGGTAAATTCCATTTTGTAAGTGTTTTGATTTACATATTTCTCTATTTCAACTTAGCATAAAGGATGTAATTATTATCGGTTTCCCTAATGTCATTTTTCAAATCAACAAGCTTTTTCCGCATCTCAGGAGACATTTTGTTATTAGCTAATGTATTTTCCAACTTTTCTAGCAAATCAGCCGGGTCGTAGTTGATTGTATAATATCCATTAGAAAATCGATGACAGGGCCAATTAACCTCCATATTGCCCAGAAAATCATTCACTAATTTAAAATATGCTCCTTTCATGGTTGTTTTCTCAACAATAAAACTCTTAGGATTAATTTCCCAATAACCACCATGAATCTTCCCCTCTTTCAGTTCGGTAGTACACCCCACGTAATGATGTGGCAATTCAAAATAATAATGGATGGGAGTTGATCTGTTTTTGAAGTCCACAGTGAATTTAGGAGATAAATAATTGTTTTTTACATCATAATGATATAAGGTGTCTTTGCGGGGTGATAAACTATTGTAAAACATAAAATCAAACCCTTTGACATTAACTCCTGAAATTATATCATAAAATCCGCTAAGGACATATTCATTTTCAATGCTAAGGGAACCAGGGGGTAACCCATTTATTATTTTTCCCGATAGTGTTTGTGACCATGCAAAATATAGAACTGAAAAACGACCTTCATTCAAAGGTAATGAAACTATTGATACAGTTGAATCAGCGTGGTTAACATAAAATTTGCCTCTTGCGAGCCGGGTAGGTAGCCGAATCATGTCAAGATATCTTCCATTCAGATCATATGTCAATATTTTATCATCTGACTGTGCCAACAGGTAAATTAATTTATTGCTTTCGTCCAATTGCATGTAACGTACATAATCATGGTATTCCCCCTGTCCCTTTCCGTATGTGCCTACATTGGCAATGAACCTTCCCGACTTGTCAAATAATTTGCATGGAATTGAAGTATACCCTCTTCCAATCAATATATATCGTTCACCAATAATCACAGCATCTATGTCAACGAAAGCTTCTTTATTGTTATCTAACTTCACTATTTGCAGTTCTTCGGTGAAATAACTTAATGGCAGTACAATAGTATCATGTAAAAGTTCTGCATCACACACTATTACTTTATGGCTGTCAATTTGTTTCAGTTCGGCTACTTTTTCGCATTCATTTAAACTCTGGGTTGATAAATCACCTAGCTCATTGCAACCCGGCATTCCTACCTGCAATATGAAAAAAAATAATAATAGAACAAATTCTTTCATGATATTATTTATATTTCTTTCATTTTAGCATAAGACTTTGTTGCAATGATTAAATTACAAATTATGATTATCGGTTTTGATACCTAATTGTAATTTTCAACTCGTCATTGCGAGCGATAGCGAAAAAACCTGTTTAATTATTAAGATATTGCTTCGTCATTTCACCTCGCAATTACATCCATTTTTAACTTTTAGAGTCCTTTTAGGTGTAATATCCGACAATCATTTTACAAATAACATTACAACAAAGTCAATATGACAATACTAAAATGTTTTTGTTGTTACCTATCAAATATCAGTATTTCGTTGACAAACATTCCCATTTTATTTTTCAAAATCTTATTTCATAAATCACTAAGAAGTTTAAAAAAAATATTTTTGACTTGTAAACGAACTTCCGATACTTTTTATAAACAAACTCCTGATATTTATCAGTTACCTAGTAATAATAACCAAGATTGGAACCTCCAACATCAACCTGATCACCTTGTACGGTTCGGTAGTAACTATTATAGTTTCCCGAAAGTACCGTATTTGGCTGATAATCAGAGCAAGAACAGCTACACCCATTATCGCAGATACAATATCCACCCTTTAAAGTGTTCAATTCTCTTGCCGCCAATTCTGATTTACTAAGTTGGGTTAATTTCAAATTACCTATCGTTTTCTTCATGATTTTTACGATTTAGTTTGAAAAATAATTTATCTACTTCATTTTTTGAAAGCCATTAACTTTCTTTTCCATTCTTTTCTTTTTACATTTGCCAGGCAATCCTCCTATATTTTAGGCGGGAAACCAAGGCGGGCGCCGAGTAACTTTTGCGAGCATTCCGGCGCTTCGCCTTATTATTTCCCAGGTTATTATTTTAGATGGTGACATGTGACATGTGACAGGTCAAAAAATCATCATCCTGTTTGTATCATTTTATTTTTCGCATCTCTTTCATGTTTCCAAAATCTCCGAAACAAATTCTTACGTTAATTAGTTTGCAGCGTCAAAAAATCATCACGCGACAATATTGAATCGCTTGCAACGTTGCAAACCAAGTTACAGCTTGCCTGTTATCCACTTTTCATCGCTGCAAACTGTTCCGTTTTTTAATTTTATCCGCTTTGCAGCGTTACAAAGCTTTTCACTTTTTGTTTTTATGCGCTTTGCAGCGTTGCAAGCCATTTAATATTTTGTTTTCAACTGCTTTGCAATGTTGCAAACTACTTTACAGCTTGTACGTAATCCGCTTTGCAACGTTGCAAACTGTTTCACACGCCATCGTAACCGTTTTTAAATTAATTACGAATAACTGAATAATTGAATGATTGAATAATCGAATCTCGGAAATACATCACCTCTTACCTCTTACCTTTTCACTCTTCGTTCACCGGCGGTTCTTCGTCGTCCTGTTGCGGCGGTGTTGCCGATTTGCCCGATATTTTCGGGAAGATGCTATCGGCCACCGAAACGCCGAACTCTTTGCGTGCATCCAACCAGTTGTGTTCGTACTGCCGCCGCACGGCAAGTTTGGCTAATTCCTCCGCAGCCTGGATATCATTTAACCGTTTAATGGTTTGCTGGTAGGTATTCCATGCGGCTATGGAAGCGTCTGTTTTTTCCTGCAGGAATTCGGCTAATGGTTTCAACTCGTGGCCATCCTCCAACTGATTGATTTTTACAATTATTTTGTTCACTTCCTGCGGCTCTTTGGAAAGCGGCATACGCACCAGGTCGGAGAACCCACGGGCGGGGGAACAGCAGGTCCAACATCCGGGTGAGGTGATTGCGGTCGTATTGCCGTGTTTTTTCAAAAGTGGTGCGTACGGCATTATCCAAGTCGGTGTCGCACAAGATCACATCATCATAAGCATATTCACGGTCTTCCGAGGCGGTACTCCGCTCCTTTTCCTTCCCGTTCAATTGTTCCAACGCTTCCTGTATGGCGGTAGCATACTTTTTGGTTTGCGCCAGCCGCCCGCACAACCTTACATGCCGTTTCGCCATCCGCAGGTGCATGGCGGCAGAGTCTCTTTGTGAAATCATTCTTGCCATAGTAATGAATTTTGAATGAATAACTGAATAACTGAGTGATAGAATAACTGAATAACTTATTTGTCTCTCTTTTTGTCACATGTCACTCGTAACCTGTCACCATTTTATGGGTGCAATAATATATTCTTTGTTTCCGGATTCCAAGAACAAAATGCTAACTGTAATCATTTTGTGGGTTAACTGTCAAACAAAATGTTAACTGTAGTCATTTTTGGGGTTAACTGTAGTATTTTTTAGTCATTGTGTCCCCATTCTTCATTCAATGTCGTTTAGTTAAGAATGGCTCATTGTTTTCTTCCTCTGACAGAGTCTACGACCACTGATAGAGGCGGAACCGGTATCTATTGATTTTTCATTCTCAATTCTCAATTCTCAATTCTCAATTCTCAATTACTTCATATTCCGGTTTCATTTTATATCGTCTGCAAAATGTTTTTCGGCTGGCACAATCGTCTTCGCAGGTGTAACATTGCTTGCAGGGAGACGATATACGCGCGAGGTTTTTCTTATGTTCTTTGAAGTCTTTTATCCTTCGGGCGGAAAGTGTTATTTTTTCATCGTTATCCATAATGATAAAGGCATCTGGTTTAGTTTGATATTCTTTGTAATAACAAGTATTTATAATTGTCTGGTGGTTGCAGCGGAAAAATGCCGCCGGAAGGTTATCCAGCATAAATTTCAATGTGGCATCTATAGTATACGTGATATTATTGGTATACCGGATGACACAGAAGGTATCCTTGTATATTATTTGCCTGATCTCAGCATAATACAATGCAATTTCCCCATTCTTAACGGGGATCTCCATTCTCATGTCGTGGAATATAATACTTTTAGGTTTCATGGTCGTATAAATTTTATTTTTGTGAATATCCGCGAGTAAGTGCTTATGAATAACTGAGTGATTGAATAACTGAGTAACTGAATAACAGAGTGATTGAATAAACAAATAAGCGAAATCTTGTTTGCCTCTCTTTTTGTCACATGTCACCCGTCACCATTTTGTCTCCCTGTCGCCCGTCACATGTCACCATCATTATCACCATTCCGGCACAAAAATGTAACAAAAAATTGTTCATCAAGGTACTCGAGTACCTTTTTTCAAAAATTACATCAATTGGTAGTTTTTGACAACAGTCAGAGCATCTTTCATGCTATTGACATTTAATTTTTCGAATAGTTTGCTCTTTTGATTTTTGATGGTTTGCTTGCACCGGTGCAGGGTGTCGGCTATTTCCTGAGTTTCTTTTCCCTGTCCTGCTAGTTTGAGAATACATTTTTCGTGTTCAGAAAGTTCTATTTTGGGTTGTTTTTTCCATTTTTCGCTTTCAAATTCATATTGGAAATAATACGGCTTGTCTTTATAAAAAGCACATAAATTCCCGGAAGACTTCTGTGTCGAACATGATACAATACAAGCCGCTATCCATGTTTTAGGGTTTTCATCGGACTGATACGGGAACATTTGATGATTAACCATGGTAGGCGTCCCGTTATCTATTATCCTGAAATTGAATATGAAATATTCCAGATTGGGAAGGTTTTCCGGAACGCTAAGATAAGCATGGATCATTTTATGAATGTAGAGCAACAGTAATAAATCGTTTTGGGGAACAATCTGGGGGTAGAAACTGTACCCCAACTGTCTTGCCTCATCCGGCGAATACCCGCACAAAAACAAAGGATGGGGAGAGACATATAAAAATTGCCGACTGTGAAGATCCATCACATAAACACTATTACCCAATGCGTGCGATATGATATCCAAGAACGGCATATTCAGCATTGCCAGTTCATATTTACCGGTTATTCCGGAAATCGATTCAAAGGACCGGGAGATAGCGACATGATCCATAAGCCGAAAAATAAAAATAGTTTGAGATGTATGTATATGGGGATATTATCGTTACAAACAATTGTCCAAAGATAAAACATTCATATCATTTTACCAATATTTTTGTATTTATTTTTTTACACTCCTTATTTCATTAGAGTTTATATAAAGTTAGACAGGATTTACAAGATTAACAAGATAAATCGCCTTAGGCGATTAAGAAAAGTCCTGTTAACCTTTAGCTCACCACAGGTAATCTTGTAAATACTGTCTATTATATCAGTTTCAATATTTCAAAAATTCTAATCTATATAATCTCTATTATAGTCAATGATGTTTGTTAATGACTCTGACAGGTCGCCACGCCAAAGACCTGTCAGACTGCGAAGCTGCTGACAGGGTCAGAATAGAATTTTTAACTAAATGACTTTGAGAATATAAGTAATTGGCAAATTCAACCACAAAGACACCAAGTTTTTCCGTGCCTTATCTTCGTGGCAAAACTGTTTTTCTCCTTTCCATTAAAGTAGAAATAGATTACCTTTGCGATACCATATTAGGTATAATTCGCACTATTTGGAGGTATAACTTTAAAAAGCAAGTTGGCGTATGTTCTGGTAGAATATTCTATTAACACAATGATGATCAAAAAAAATCATTGTGTTTTAGGATGGGCTATTTTCTTCCCGGATGCTTTTTAATAAAAGGACTGACTAAAACAATCAAGCTCAAAATTAGATGAGCGCCTTTTATTACCTACAATTTACCGTCGGATTGTTTAATAAGGAATGAAGACAAAATAATTTACTCATTTGACAGGATTAACATGATTTACAAGATGTAAATAATCCTGTAAATCATGTTAATCCTGTCAGAAAAAGATGGGGATGTTATTTTGTCGTTGTTACTAAGGTATCATTTTATGTAAATAAACATTTTACCTGTTTTGGGTCCGGCTTACCCGGATTAGGAATAGAATGAAATCAGAAAATCCATATTCGTATTCTGAAACAATAGAACAATTGTTTAGAATGCATTATAAGTCGTTAAAAGCATATGCTTTGGGATTTGTTTACGACGCCAGTATTGCTGATGATATCGTACAGGACATATTTCTCGAACTATGGAATAAACCGGAACTGATCCGGTTTGATAAAAATATAAAATCGTATTTATTCAAATCAGTATATAACCGATCGATCAACTATCTGAAAAGTAAATCGCACAGATCGCAAATATCTATTGAAACAACCGGTTTCCTGGAAAACTACCTGCAACAATATACACATGAAGATAGTCTAATTTTTAAGGAATTACGTAAGGAAATCGAAACTGCTATTGATAATCTCCCTCCGCAATGCAAAAAGGTTTTTCTGTTGAGCCGGACTTATGAGCTCAAAAACAGGGAAATTGCCGAACAATTAGATATTTCAATTAAAAGCGTGGAAAAACACATTTCCAAAGCTCTATCCCAAATATATACCTACCTGAAACAAGCTGGAATATTCTTATGGTTGTACCTGTTAAATAATTGAGAACTTAGCATTAGCGGTCTCACGAAGCGAAGCGAGTAATTGAGAATTGAAAGTTGACAATTATTTCCTTTGTTACTCGCTTTGCTCATGAGATCGGTAACTCACTATCGTTGGTGAGTTACGTACCCCGTAATCCCCCTACCGATCATCCGTCAATGTATTCGTTTGTAGGCATTCAGGGCAACCGCATCAAAAATTTTATCCACGAATTACACGAATTTTATATTAACACGAATTAAGTTTCAGCTTTGCTGAAATTCTAGTTAGTGAAAATTCGTATAATTCGTGGATAAAAAATGAACACGAATTATAAAATGTTGACACATTTTATTTTGATGCGGTTGCCCTGGCATTGACAGGCTTGTTTAAAAAATTACAGATTTATTTTTTTGCAGACGAGGTAGGGTTATCGGGTTTTCAGTTGTATTAACATTAAAAAGCATACAAAATGAATTCGGATATCAATGAAATAATTATACATTATTTAGACAGATCCATCACAAATGATGAAAAGATATCCCTTTTCCATTGGTTGAAGCAGTCGGAAGCGAATCGAACTTATTTTCAGGAAATACGCGACATATGGTTGGCTTGTAATGCCCAATATGCTGCCGATATAGATACGGAAATCGCATTAGCCCGGTTTAGGGAACGAATACAGAAATTAAAGTTGCCATCACAACCAAATGTCTGGAAGAAAAAGATACCGGCTTATTATCTCATATGGGCCGCTGCCGCCTCAATTTTATTATTGATCGGTTATGCCTACATGTTTAAAAATGAAAAGATAATCGATCGTCCTGTTATCAATCACCTAACTGTTGCCGAAAATAGCAAAGGGCGGTTTGTATTACCCGACAGTAGTGTTGTGTGGCTGAACAGTGGCAGTTCATTACAATATGAAGGTGACCTGTCTGGTTCCCAAAGAGAGGTTCGTCTAAATGGAGAAGCATATTTTGAAGTTACGAAGAATGAATATTCTCCCTTCATTGTTAAGGTTGATGATATCCAGGTGAAAGTATTGGGAACGCGTTTTAATGTTGGTACCGACCATGAACAAAATGAAATACAGGTTGCTTTACTGCAAGGCGCTGTGGAAGTCATCTCTAAGAAAAATCAATCGGTTACACTTACACCGGGAGACCTGGCATGTCACAACACAGTCACAGATCAAACGATTGTTACACCAAATGCCGCAGGAAACGTCCTCTATTGGGTAAATAAAAAGCTGATATTTAAAGGGGAAACTTTTGAACAAATTGTGAAAGTACTGGAACACAATTTCAATATCCAGGTAAAATTTCATAATGAAAAAATAAAGCCTCAACAATTTGTCGGGGATTTTGTCAACAACGAGACCATCGGACAAATTTTCGCCGTTATGTCCTCTAATGGAAATTTCCGGTATCAGATCAAAGGTAATATAGTTGATATTTATTAAGAATAACCGCTAAAAAATTAAATGCTTATGGTGTAAAAGTTTAACCTGTAAAAACAATGAATCGGAAAATGCGGTCACATCCTCCGATTCGAATGAGAGAATTTAAAACAAAGTATTTCCAAAATTTTAAATCCGGAACAAATGTATACAAAAAAACTGGATCAAGGACAGATATGTCCAATTATAAGCAAAATAAGAATAAAAAGAATTTGGAGAATTATGAGAATAACATTTGTATTATTCTGTGTTGGCGTCCTGTCGATATCAGCATCAGTCTATTCTCAGGATGCAAAAGTTTCCATCTATTTGGAAAATAAACCGGTAGATGAAGTATTTTCCGCTATTAAATCGCAAACGGACTATTCCTTCTGGTTCAATCTCAAGGATGTAGATCTGGAACAGCGCGTATCGTTGAATGCAAACAACATCTCTGTCAAATCGGTATTAAGCCAGACATTGAAAAACCAGGATGTTGATTTTGCCTTAATGGGAAACCATATTATTATTACCAAAAAGGGATTTTTTGCTTCTGTAGCGGAGCAACAACAGGGCATCGCTATAACCGGAACGGTCACCGATGAAAATGGAGAATCCCTGCCGGGAGTAAATGTAATTATTAAAGGTACTACCACCGGACAGGTAACAAACATCGATGGTAAATATTCCATCAATGTACCCGGTAAGGATGCCGTACTGGTATTTTCATATATTGGTTATACCTCTCAGGAAATGCTGGTTGGGGATCAAAAGCAGATCGATGTTGTCCTGTCTGAAGATGTCCGGCTAATCGACGAGGTGGTTGTAGTCGCTTATGGTACGGTTCAACGTAAAAATCTGATTGGCGCCGTAGAACAGGTTAATTCAGGCGTAATAGAAGCCCGTTCCGTAGGGAATGTATCACAGGCGTTACAGGGTGCAGCCTCCAACCTGATCATACAGCAGCGATCAGCCAATCCAAATGATAATCAAATGAATATCAACATTCGTGGTGTCGGCACTCTTGGAGACAATGCTCCTTTGATCGTGATCGACGGAATTATTTCATCAGATCTGAATACCCTGAATCCAATGGATATTGACAAGGTATCTGTACTTAAGGATGCGGGTAGCGCCGCTATTTACGGATCGCGATCGGCAAACGGGGTTATATTGATCACCACCAAACGGGGTAGGTTGAATGAAAAACTTTCTGTTCAGTTTCATGGTACATATGGTGTTCAATCGCCTGAGTATACATTCGAGCCTGTACATGGTTATGAAAACGCTATCCTCAGGAACATAGCAGACTACAACGCTGGTAATTCGCTTTCTTATACGCCCGAACAGATACAGTATTACAAAGAGAAGGGTGACAGCGAATGGTTCCTGAAACAAATCATGAAAAATGCCCCTCAACAGAATTATAACCTCAGCGTTACAGGAGGTTCGGATAAGAGTACCTATATGATGTCATTCGGATATTTTGACCAGAGGAGCAATTTTGTTGGCCCTAATTATGGTATGAAACGCTACAATGTCCGCAACCATATGTCAACCGAAATAAAACGGGTAAAATTGAGTAGCAACATCAATTATGCCAGGACAGAAGGAACAGATATCAGCGCCAGTCTTCAAAATACTATTGGCGACGCTTACCGTATTCCTCTTTATCCCGACCTTACCATGAAAAGCGATGACGGGAAATATCTGTTGAATAATTTTCTTTCCGAATTCAACTCCTTGGGTATGTTGGAAGAGGGTGGTAGAAAAGAGTCCACCCAAAATTATTTAGTAGGAAATTTTGAAGCTGAATTCAAAATTATAGAGGGATTGGTCTTAAAAGGTAATTTAGGAACGAACATCAAAACTTATCACAGATTTGACAGACCCACGCCTGTGGACTTTTACCTGGATCCCAGTTTGGAAAAACCCTCTAATACGGTCAACACCGATTGCAAAGTGGAGGATTATAATGAGCAGAGTTTGGGATTTTATACGCAATTATTGCTCGACTTCAACCGGACATTTAATGAGGTACACAGGGTTTACGGACTGTTCGGATACAGTACCGAATCGTTTACAAAGAAAGCAAACCAGATACAAAAAGTATATACCGATCCTGAGTTGGGTACCCCTATCACCGAAACCATTGTATCGTTAACGAATTCATACAATACGCCAAATGGTACCGAACAGAACAGTATCCACTCCTATTTTGGACGTGCCGGATATTCTTATCTGGACAGGTACTATGGCGAAGTGAGTTTCCGCTACGATGGTTCTTCCAAATTTGCCAAGGGAAACCGGTGGGGTTTCTTTCCATCTTTTTCAGCCGGATGGCGGGCTTCAGACGAGTCTTTCATGCAATTCTATAAAGACAATGTGGGAGACCTTAAGATCCGTGCTTCTTATGGCATTCTTGGCAACCAAAATGTAGGTAATTATCAATATGTCACCACCTACACAATGGAACAAGCGCAATACGCGTTCGGTAATCTACCTGTTGCGGCAACTTCTTATGCATTGTCCAATCCCTATCTTACATGGGAAAAAGCAAAGAATTTCGATGTCGGTTTGGATATGATATTTCTCAAAGGTAAACTGAATGTCTCATTGGGTTATTTCAATAAGCTTACCTCAGACATTTTGCTCAATCCGATCGTTTCTTCCACATTCGGCGCCGGTCTGTCAAGTATGAATTTGGGAGAGGTTCGTAATCGCGGATGGGAAGCAACCGTAAACTTTTATGCAACCACAGGAGAATTCAACCATCATGCAGCCTTAAACATAGGCGATTCCAAGAATAAGGTGATCAAGTACGGTAATTCCAAGATTTCAAAACAGGAAGAGTTTTATCTTATTATACAAGAAGGCCTGGCTTACAATTCGTACTATGGGTATGAGCGCGATGGATATTTCCAGACGGAGGAGGAATTGACCCAGGGACCACACCTTGAGGGATTGAATACAAGCAGTCTGGGTCTTGGAGATGTACGCTATAAGGATATCGATGGAGATGGAAAGATAACCCCGGAAAAGGATCGCGTAGTATTGGGCAATGCATTTCCCCGCTACACCTTTGGTATTAACTACAATCTGTCATGGAGAGGATTTGATCTGGGCCTTTTCCTTCAGGGTGTGGGAAAAAGAGCTCTGGCTATCCGGGGTGAACTGGTGGATTATTACCACTTCAACTGGAGTCATACCATGTACAAACATCAGTTGGATTACTGGACGCCGGAGAATCATAATGCCCGTTATCCCCGGTTAGCAGCGCCCGGATCTGTGTCAAACACCAACAATTACAGGCAAAGTTCGGATATTTATTTCTATGATGGGGCATACATCCGTATGAAAAATATCACGCTCGGCTATACGCTTCCTGCCAATCTCCTTTCACGGGTGGGTATAGACAGGGTTCGTTTTTACCTGACAGCAGAAAATTTGTTTACCATCTCAGGAGTTAAGTTTGTAGATCCCGAATACAGTACGATGAACAGCAATATGAGTGGAGGTGCAGGAAGCGGACGCATGTACCTTACTCCGAGATATTTTGGCTGTGGACTGGATTTGAAATTTTAAAATTATGAACACTAAAGATTCAAGAATATCATGAAATACAATATTATAAAATACGGATTTATATTTTTGATGGTTTGCGTCTTGTCAAGTTGTTTGGATCTTGACCTGGTACCAACCGATAGATATACCGATGATAACTATTGGACGACAAAAGAAAAGGCGGTAACATTTCTTAATCGAGCCTATGCACAAATGGCCGGAACCGGACAGGTTATTAGAAACGAATTCTTGTCGGACAACTGTTATGATAGTAAACAAGTTCAGGATGAAACATCCATCGTAATGGGACAGGCCAATTCTGCCAATGAACGTTTTGCCAATGAGTGGGCCGATTGCTACAGGGGAATCAAAACCTGTCATGTATTGTTGGAAAACATCAACAAGGTTGCCGAAATGACTGAAAGTGAAAAATCCCGGATAATAGCTGAAGCTCGATTCATACGTGCATTCCTTTACCTTCGCCTGACCACATGGTTTGGTGATGTCCCGTTTTTCACAACAAACATATCAGTGGAGGAAGCCAATACCATTTCACGTACTGCCCACGGAACTGTGGTTGACTTTATTCATCAGGAGTTAAACGCCATTCTACCCGATCTTCCTACCAGGGAAAGATTGACCGAGAACGAACGGGGACGGATTACGCAGGGAGCTGCAGTAGCATTGAATGCCCGTGCTTATCTGTATGACAACGATTATGAGAATGTGGCCACATGGTGTGGAAAATTAATCAATAGCACCGAAAATGGAGATTATTCCCTTTTCCCAAGTTATTCCGGGCTCTTTATAAAAGCCAACAATTATAATGATGAAATGATCCTGGAAATCGGTTATGCATATCCGAGAACCTGGGGAGAAATGTTCGATTATGTTCCTATGTCTTGTGGAGCGCGCTCCATCCAAGGTTCTCCCACGCAGGAGTTAATTGATAATTACATCATGTCGAATGGAAAGGCCATCGATGAAACCAGCTCGGGATATAATGAGGACGATCCGTATGAGAACAGGGATCCCCGTATGGAAGCCACCATTGTACGTCACCTGAGTTGGATGATACCCCGCGGCGAAACTAAGGCGAAGCTGATATACGTAAAGCCGAATTCCACTACGAATCCAGCCGATATGGTCGATCTTTATAAACCTACCGATAATAACTCAACGCATACAGGTTATTTCTATCGTAAATTTTACGAACCCACGATGCTCACAGGCTTTCAGACCGATCTGAATTTACCATTGATTCGTTACGCAGATGTATTGCTCATGTATGCCGAAGCGATGTATGAAACCGGAAAAATGGATGCTTCCGTTTGGGAAAAGACCATCCGGGCTTTACGGGCACGTGCAGGATTTACTCAATCAGGAGCGTTGGACTATCCCAGTGGGAATAATCTTCAAGAAGTCATTCATAACGAACGTCGTTCGGAACTTGCCCTGGAAGGTACACGTATATTCGATATTCGTCGCTGGAGAATTGCCGAAGATGTGCTAAACGGTTATCCTCATGGAGCACAATGGGGAGATGCTTCGGTTGACGATGGTTATATCCGTTTGCAAAAACGCTCATTCAATCCCGAAAGAGACTACCTCTGGGCAGTACCTCTGACACAGTGGGACATTAATCCCAATTTGGGGCAAAATCCTAATTGGTAGCAAACCAATAAAAATGATAAATACAATGAAATCAAAATATATCAAATATCTATTGCTGTTGAGCATGTTTCCGCTTGCCTTTTCAGGCTGCAAAACTGATAGCGCGCTCGACTTGAATGTATCCCGGGTTGAAACTTTATACGAACCCGAAAGCGGAAAAAGTTATGACCTCGACCCTCAGGGAAGCGTTATTTTCTATTGGTCAAAGGCTACTGCCGCCGATGGTGGACTGGTTGTCTACGAAGTTGTCTTTGACAAACCGGATGGTGATTTTTCCAATCCGGTATATCGCATTGCCTCTGACGATAAAGGGGTGAAAAACTCGGCCGCCATTACCCACAAATTACTCAATAAGGCCGCTGCCGCCGCCGGAGCACAGGCCGGTGAAACCATCACATTAAAATGGTGCATTGCATCATCGAAAGGCGATGGTACAATGGTTTCGCAGGAGAGCAGGACGATCACGGTAAAACGGTTGGATGGTTTTGCCGATATTCCGCCTCAACTCTATATGGCGGGAGATGGTGCAGAAGCCAAACAGCAATTTAAATCCGCATCAGATGGTGAGTTCGAAATATTCACACGTCTTAAGGCGGGCACATCTTTCTCGTTTGCAGACGGCACAACCGGAACACCTCAGGAATATTCGATTAATAACGGAACCCTTGTTATGGGTGGGTCTTCAACGGTTTCTAAAGATGGAATTTACAAAATCAATGTGGATTTCAACTCCGCGGCGGTCACTTATTCACTGATCGAAGCATTGGAGATGTTTTTCCCTCCGAGAAATAATGTTATGGCGACTCTCGATTATCAAGGATCCGGAGTGTGGATGGCAAAGAAGGTTACTGTTGAATTTAATGGCGGCGACGAACGGTATAAGTTCAGATTCCTGTATGAAGACGGTAATTACGAATGGTATGGAAGCAAGAATTATGACAATCAGAGACCCACGGCAGATACAAATGCGAGTTATTATGATTTGCTTGAAGCGCCTGTTCCCTCGGATACCGAATCTCTTTTTGCATATACCTATAAATTCAACGGAGATTATAACGGAGCAAATGTTGATGTGACGGTAAAAATGCAGGCTCAGGGAAACTATACCCACACCATTGAACCGGCGCAAACAGAAGGAGGAGGTGAAGAGGAAAAATACATCCCTAACGAACTTTATATTACAGGCTCAGGTGCAGAAAGTGAAAGAGCATTCACCAAGTTGTCTGATGGAATATTTGAGATGTATACGAAGTTGAATGCCAATCGGGATTTTGGATTTGCCGATGCATTGTCGGGTGACGAAATCAATAGATATTCTGTAAATAACGGTGTCCTGATTGAAAAGGGAACCTCACAGGTTGCAGCAGACGATGTTTACAAGCTGACGGTCAATTTCAACGCTATGACCGTAAATATTGCATTGGTGACACGAGTTGAACTTTACTTCGCTCCTACCGACAATGTTATGTTTACATTTGACTATGCAGGACAGGGTGAATGGAAAGCAACCAATGTTACAGTTACATTAAAGCAAGAGGATTGGGGAAAAGACGAACGTTATAAATTCCGCGTTATTGTAAACGGAGGACTTGTAGAGTGGTACGGCAGTTCAAAAGCAGACAACGGCCGGCCAAACCCGGATGAACCGCCAAGCTATTTTTACATGTTTCTGTTGAGTGATAAAGATAGGTGGGTGAATACCTATAAATTTTCTCTCGATCTTGATGGAAAGAATATAGACATGTCCGTCAGGATGAACGGAGACAATTATACACATGAAATAACTAAAGTATATTAGTTATGCTGATCTGACCAACGGAGATGCAAAACGGCTTTCCGTTGGTCAGATTAATAAATTGATATTGTTGACATTGTGTCTAAAAAACTCGTTATATGATCAAGGGATAACACCCTATGAAAATATAACGTACATAAGATCTGTTGCACTTTTTAGACATTGGTTAAAAATAATTTTTATATGTAATTATCAATACTTTGATAAATATTGAATCTTTATAGATTGACTGCGTCGAGCTCGCCAGAGGCTCGGTTGCTTCGGCTATCGCCTACCAATGACGTAAACAGCACGTCATTGCGAGAGCCTACCCCAAAAAAATGTGGCACAATGCGGTTATGACGGATTGTCTTAAAATCAGCAATTTACGCAAATCTGTCATTGGTAGGACGAGGAACGAGGACGAAGCAATCTATAATCATTTTAAAATTCAATATTTAAACAACCTCTTAGACCATAATACAAAATCAAAAATTTCATGAAAATTTTTTATTTTCCATTAATTCTGTGTTTTCTTACATTATCCTTGAGCTGTTGTGGTTCAAAAAAAGCGAAAACCAATACACCGGGAGAGTCTGTGGATTACATCCAAATGGCTGTCACCGGGATGAATAACCTGATTAAAAATTTCTGGGTGGATGGTGAAGGTATCCGTCCCACATGGGGAGGTATTAATATCCCTGACGATGTATATAAAGAAACAAAAGATAACCGGGGGCAGTTGTGGGAACGTTCGATGATGATCTTTCCCATGTACCACCTGTATCAACTCAATAACGATCCCGACCTGCATTCAAAATTACTGTTTGAGGCGGCAAGATTGAAAAACAGATACGAAGAGTCGATACTTACAAAAGCCTCGCACTATTACAATACCGCTTTGGACGATTGCGCATGGAATGCCATGTTGTACATGATGTTCTACGAACTTACCAACGACACGTGGTATGTGAAAATCACCAAAGATCTGATCAACGATGCCATTACACGTTGGACAGACCCAAGCGACGGCGCTCTTTACTACAAGGACGGCGTGAAGTTCAAATCACTTTATACGACAGGTTTGGTAATGGCAATACTCGACGTATATGATGTAACCGGCGAGCAGGAGTGGCTGGATAAAGCAAAATTCCATTACAGTTGGATGGAATCCCTTCTTGGACGTCCCGACGGATTGTATTGGACTGATGCTACCAGTTCGGCGCCCAAAGGGAAGGATACTCCTAACAGGATCAATGAGGCGGGAAGCGTGTCGTTCCTGGCAGGTAACCAGGCAATGTGTGTCATTGCCAAACGATTGTATAACATCGAAAAGGATGAAATATATCTGGCAAGGATCAAGAAAACTTCACATGCCATATCTACAGTGTACAACCACAACGGAATATATTTTAACGACCGTGACGCATGGACCAACGGTACTTTTATGAGCGATTTCGCCAGAATGATCGCCGCCGATCCCGAACTTGCTTTTGGCAATGCCGACCTTCTGCTGGCAACAGCCAGATCGATTGTTGCTAACGACGTGACAGCCGACGGCTATTATGGAGGAAGCTGGCAGGGGCCGGCCGGAAAAGGATCTAAATGGACTGACGGAGGATCTGTTCCCCAACAGGTTAACACCAGTGGAACCACTGTTCATGTGTTGGTTGCCGCAGCTATACTAAGTAAGTTGAAACAATAATTCTCAATGAACAAAGTTGGATATTTATCTATGGTGAGTCCTTTAGGTTCCATCAAATCATCAAAATCTATATTATGCACATAAAAAATCTATTTCTTCCATTAATTCTGTTTTTTCTGGTATCACTATTCCTGAATTGTTGTAGCTCAGATAAGGATCAAGATGATCCACCCGAAGAGCCCAAAACAGATTACGCTCAAATGGCCGTTACCGGAATGAATAACCTGATCAAAAACTTCTGGGTGAGTGGCGAGGGGATTCGTCCCACATGGGGAGGCATTCATGTTCCTGAGGAGTATCAAGATAAACGAGGCCAATTATGGGAACGTGGAATGATGATATTTCCCATGTACCATCTATACCAGTTCAATAACGATCCGGATTTGCATTCAAAATTACTCTTTGAGGCAGAGAGGCTGAAAAACAAATATGAAGAGTCGATTCTTACGCAGGCCGGACACTATTATAACACCGCTCTGGACGATTGTGCATGGAATGCCATGATGTACATGATGTTTTATGACCTGACCGGAGACACATGGTATGTAAATGTCGCTAAAAGTTTAATTAATAGCTCAATTATACGCTGGACAGATCCTGCCGACGGCGCTCTTTATTATTCGGATAGCAAAACAATAAAATCACTTTATACGGCAGGCCTGGTTTTGGCCATGCTTGAAATTTATGATGTAACCGGAGAACAGGAATGGCTGGACAAGGCAATATTTCATTACGGATGGATGATTTCCCTTCTCGAACGCTCGGATGGATTATACTGGACCGATGCCGATAGTTCCGGACCATTAGGGAAGGAAGATCCAAGTAGGATCAATGAAGCATCAAGTGTGACGTTTCTTGCAGGCAATCAGGCGATGTGTATCATTTCCAAACGATTGTACGACATCAAAAAAGACGAAACATATCTGACACGGATCAAAAAAACCACGCTTGCATTAGCTACTGTGTATAATAAAAACGGAATATATCTCAATGACCGGGATGCATGGACAAACGGCGCTTTTATGAGCGATTTCGCCAAATTTATAGCAGCCAACCCTGAGCTTGTTTACACTAATGCCGATCTTTTAATGGCAACAGCCAGATCAATTGTCGCTAAAGATGTGACTGCAGACGGTTATTATGGAGGAAGCTGGCAAGGACCTACCGGAAAAGGATCTAAATGGACAGATGGAGGCGCCGTACCCGAACAGATTATGACCAGCGGCTCTACCGTTCACGTGTTGGTGGCAGCAGCCATATTGAATCAATTAAAAAACGCAACAACTATCCACGATAAGTAGGCGAAACGTATCGCAGATAAAGTCATTTGAATATCATAGTCGTCTCATAACCGTTGTTTCAAACCACAACATTTGGGAATAAAAGATAAACATGGGTCAAAAATATATTTGCACATAAAGTAATTCGTTTATGAATTTACTTAATTTCGCGTTGTAATACCCTGATATGGTCATAAAAAATTAATAAAACCGATAAAAATGAATAAAAAGCTCATAATCTTAATTATTACAGGCATTATTGGAATAAGCTGCACCAATAAAAAAACATCGACGTTCAATCCTGTTGATTTTGTTCATCCGATAATAGGAACGGATTATCACGGACATACTTTTCCCGGGGCTACATTGCCCGGTGGAATGGTTCAATTAAGCCCCGACACGGGTACTGAAGAATGGGACTGGAGCTCGGGATACCATTACAGCGATAACTCTTTAATGGGATTCAGTCATTTACACCGTAGTGGAATGGGAGCCGGTGACTGGGGTGATGTTCTATTGATGCCAACAACCGGAGAACTCAAAGTTGTTCCCGGAAGTAAAGAAAATCCGGATGAAGGGTACCGTTCAAGGTTTTCTCACGACCAGGAACAAGCATCGGCCGGATATTACTCGGTTAAATTAAAAGATTATTCTGTTCTGGCTGAATTAACTGTTTCGGAAAGGGCCGGTTTTCATCGCTACACATTTCCTAAGTCCGACGCTTCGCATATTATCATAGATGCGGGACATGGCATCCGTACAAATTATCGCAGGGGAAGTGAAATAGAAATTGTAAGCGATACTGAAATTGTGGGACACCGTAGCTCTCATGGCTTTGTAAAACATAAAGAAGTATATTTCTGTGCAAAATTCAGTAAGCCGTTTAAGACTTACGGGACATGGAATGAAGATGATATAAAGACAGGGTCAAAAAAAGATGAAGGAAAATATATCGGAGCCTTTGTAAATTATACAACCTCCGAAAATGAAGCCATCGAAGTAAAGGTTGGTATTTCTTATACAAGTATTGAGCAAGCCCGCCGAAATCTGGACACTGAAATCCCGGGCTGGAATTTTGATCAAATAAAAAATAATGCCAGGAATACATGGGGCAATGCATTAGGTAAAATCGAAGTTCAACCTCCCGCAGGAAATAGTGAAAAATATAATCAGGATAAGTTGATCACTTTCTATACTGCACTTTATCACTCCCTGTTATTCCCTGCTACCTTCAGCGATGTGGATGGGAAATATGTCGGACTTGACAAACAGATACATACTGCAACAGGTTATACTTACCGCAGCGATTTTTCCTTTTGGGATACTTTCCGGGCAGAAATGCCATTACTCGCTTTAGTGGAACCACAAAGATCTATTGATGTAATCAAAACATTGATTGCACAGTACGAACAAGGTGGATGGTTGCCTACGCCGCAACAGTTCGGCAACAGCTATACAAATGATATGATCGGCGACCATCCTGCTGCTGTTATTGTAGATGCGTTAGAAAAAGGGATTAACGATTTTGATGTAAACAAAGCCTACGAAGCGGTCAGAAAAAATGCAATGGAAACACCGCCGTCAGATCATCCTTCAAGAGGGCGGGTCGGACTTGATTATTACCTTGAATTCGGATATTTGCCTTATGACAAGGTAAGGGAATCGGTATCGAGAACATTGGAATATGCCTATAACGACTGGTGCATAGCACAATTTGCAAAACTGTTGGGAAAAACCGATGATTACAATTTGTTTTTAAACCGGGCCAAAAATTACTTAAATGTTATGGATCCAAGTACGGGTCTGGCTCGTCCGAAAGACAGTAAAGGAAAGTGGTTATCACCCTTTAACGCTACTTTTGTCGGGCATGGCGATCAAAGACATTATACCGAGGCAAATGCATGGCAATATACCTGGTTTGTCCCCCACGATATACAAGGACTGATCAATTTTGAAGGAGGCAGAGAGAAATTCATCAGCAAATTAGATACTCTTTTTACAATGAGTTCCGATGTCCAGGAAACTGTTTCTGACGTTACCGGCTTAATCGGACAATACGCGCATGGAAACGAGCCCAGCCACCATACACTTTATTTGTACGATTATGCAGGCGCTCCGTGGAAGACACAGGAACTGGCCAGAAAAGTAATGGACGAACTCTACCATTCCGGACCCGATGGCTTATGCGGAAATGAAGATATGGGACAAATGTCGGCTTGGTATGTGTTGAGTTCAATGGGTTTCTATCCTGTCGCTCCGGGACAAAATGTGTATGCTATTGGAATCCCGGAATTTGGCAAAGTTATCGTTCATTTGGACAAGAAGTATTATCCTGCTGAAAAATTTACCATCGAAACGGTGAATAATTCAAAAGAGAACAAATATATTCAGTCAGCCATTTTAAACGGGACTCCTTTGAACAAACCATGGTTTACCCACGACAACATCAAAGGTGGCAGTACGCTGGTATTTGAAATGGGCCCGCAGCCAAATAAATCATGGGGAGCCCAACCGGAAGATACTCCTCCTTCAATGACTTCAAAGTAAGCGCTATCATTGATCAATAGTTTGATTGGAAAAAGTTGTATCCAATCAAAAACATGAAATAGTCATGATAATTATTCACACCAATGTGATTATCATGACTATTTAATTTTGTTGAGAGCTACGAGATTTATCTGACCTTCATAAAATTAATTATCGGATATTACACCCAAAGATGTCTCGACTCCGCTTGCAATGACGTAGATTGGTATTCGTTGGTAGAGACGGGGCGCGCCCCGTCTCTGCATTACGTCGTTCAGTTTTTTGTCCTGAAAAGGGTAAAAACTCGACGGTGTGTCGAGCTAAAAGGAATGAGAGGGATTGGGGCAGCGAGCTGCCCCAATCCCTCTCATTATTTCCCGTTTTAAGACAATTTCATCATTGTAACCAGAGTGGAAACTATTATACTCTCTTGAGGCGAGATATCCGGTAATCAATCAATAATATTTGAGACGGTCCAATGTAACAACCTGCCC
Source organism: Bacteroidales bacterium (assembly GCA_031551645.1). Taxonomy (GTDB): domain Bacteria; phylum Bacteroidota; class Bacteroidia; order Bacteroidales; family UBA4181; genus JAIRLS01. The sequence continues at coordinate 29,490 of JAVBNI010000115.1, forward strand.
TGCCGCCAATTATTTGATTTCCCCTTTGGCGGCGGCAGGATTTTGCTGCAACCATATCCGGTACAGTTCAAAAAACGTAGGCGCATCCAACAGTTCGATATTCGGATTGACTTGGTGTAATTCATCCATCACCTCTACGTACCACGTGGGAGTTTTCAGAATGTTGCGGAACCAATGGAAAGGTACCGGACGTTTTTCCACCCTTTCTGCAATGCGTTGCGCCGCTTCGCGGGGAGCCTGCTGAATATCCTCGTCGGAACGTAAAACAGGCATATTACCATGTAATAAAGTCAACGGGATTTTTTGGGGAACGATACCGTTGGGGCTAAATGATGCATAACAATCCAATCCCTTATCGGACAACCCCGGAGCATAACCATCGATGACAAAGCCAGTGATGGTCAATCCCCATTTGTCATAATATCGTTTACAATGCTTCGCCCAGGCGTCCAATCCCGAAGGCAGGCCCGATATGCCGCGAGGTTCCTGCAACATGCCGGGCATCAGGTAACCTGCTCCATTATCAGCCGCTGCAAAATAATCGTTGGAAGTTGCCGTCCGGCGAAAATTGTGCATCACCATGGGGACCCGTTCCTGAAGAACAGGACTGATGCACCACATCAAAGGCAATTTTCCCCGGTTGGGATCGTCCCAGATAGTCGGTGTACGCTGGGTGATCCAGGCAGAAGCATCGTAGTCGCCCACATAAAAGATCATAAAATCCCTGTTTTTAAAATCGACTTTACCATCATCAGTCAGATAACCCCGCTTTTTGAGTTCGTCATGTGCCACCCATTTTTGCGGATACTGATTGTCGAGCGGGAAATGTTGCCAGAACGAGGCATTGGCAAGCGCTCCGTAACCAATCGCGTCGGCATCCTTGAAGGCATTGTATGCACTGATGATACGGCTGAATTCCCATTCGGTAGGTACATCGTCGTGGCTACCGCCGGCATGCTGTGTATATTTGAAAGCCCAGGCGGGAAAACCTCCGATGTAACAGATCTTTTCACCCTTATTCAAACGGTATGCTTCCAGAAGAAATTCTTTCAATGTAGCCAGGTCGGTTCCTACCGGTTGGAGCGTATCGTCGGTAGCAGGTTCATCTCCCCATGGTGACAGGTCGAAAAAGAACGCACGCCGACTGACAAAAAAATCATGATTGGTCAGCGTGTGATGGTTTCGTGCAGTGGCACGGGGATTTTCACGCCATTTCTGGTCGATATAATATGCGCCGAATTCGCCGTTGCACTTCCCGGTTTTCATATATTTTTCAATGAACCAGATATACGGATCGTTTTTGATGGAACCGGTGGATGATCTGTCTGTTCCGGGAATAATTCCTTTCCCAGTAAACATCGGAGTTCCGTCTTCATTGATCAAACGGGCTTTTATTTTTAGCTTCGGCCCTGAAGTCACCAACCGCGAATACAAACTATTAGGACGAGGATCGTAACGCAAGGCCAGCAGGTTTTCAATGCCGGCAACTGCCGAAGCGACATTACTCGTTGCCGCCACTTCCGGATCGTAAACCACCACGCCTTCGATCTCATTTTTATAAGCACTGACGAGCGCAACTATATCCGGGTAGACGATGGTATCTTTTCCGTGTAACCACTCTCCTGCCCTTCTGTATTTATTCCACCAGTATGTGTCAATCTCCCTGCCCGATTCAACAATGTAGTTGACAAATAATCGCGGCGTAGTCCGGTTTACCACTCCCTGGAGGGTAGATATGGCATGTATATCGTCCCATAAACTCGATACCTGATCACTGTCTGTGAGGTCATAACCAAGGGTATACTTCAGATCAAACATTCCTACCGAAGAAACCGGCGAACGATGGCATCCAACCATCACGCACATCAACATGAATATAAAAAACGTTCTCATTCTATCCATTTTGCTATATAATTTGTGTAAAGATCATAAATAAATCGCCATCAAAGTTAATGAAAAAGTTGAATTGGAATAACTGAATGATCGAATAACTGAATAACTGAATAACTGAATAACTGAATAACTGAATAACTGAATAACTGAATAACTGAATAACTGAATAACTGATTTTTTTAATCTTTAGAGATTATGTCAAATTGTTTTATAACGGAAAGGTCTAGTTCTCAGCCTAAAATTATGCAGTGCAGCACAAGAGAGAAAAATTCTATCTACAAAGTTATTTTTCCTCAGCCTGCACTCATCCTTGACTATCCGATACCTTTTGGCGCTGCCAATGGCATGCTCAATGCGAACCCTGAAAGAAGAAATCTGCCTGTTCGTAGACTTTTGTTCTTCGGTCAACTCTTTTCCTTTGGGCTTTTTGCATGGTTGAATAATTGTGACATTTTCAGGTCGGAAGCCTTGATAACCGGTATATCTTGGGCGATGGTATATCCCGGGGGAATGGTATAACAGTTGTCGGCAATGGTTTTGTCATGAACCCTTCCGGAGAAAGTCAGACTCACATACACAATCAGACAGCAACTGGTGATGATGACCGCATTCTTAACAGTGTGCTTCTTTTTCTTTCCACTGTACCTGTCTTTCTGCAATTCATCATCCGCAGGGCGAGGAATCTCCCGTTCAGTGCCATCATGCAATAACAGCTTGTCCTTTGAAATTTCTTCCTTTGACGACAATACTTCTTGTAAGGCTTTATTGGTTTGGGCAGGAACCACTTCTGCCTGCTTTAACGCCCGATGCAGGATTTCGCCCAGCCCATGGACAAATTCATGACACTGTTTTTGGGTCATGTAAAACAGGTCGGCATGCTGTTCCTGCAGCGGATTCAATTTCCAATAGGAGAGAATAAAAGCCAAGCGTTCTTCTACGCATGATAACGGACTGTTGGAGTAAATAACATGTGGCCGTTGGCCTTTACGTGGTTTGCCGTTCAGATGATAACGACTCAAATAGTCATCGTGACAGGACTCAAAATAGGGTAACAAGTCATTAAATTCGGACAGGTCGTATCCGGTCATCGCGCGAAAGCGGTTGCTAGTTTGCCAATCTTGATATTTCATCTTGCAAAGGTACGCCTGCGCGCGTGATATAAAAATTCAATTTGATATAATCTCTTTTGAATTTTGGAATTGTATAGCAGTAGCAGTTGAAGATCGAATAACCATTAACCATTTATTTTACCGCCTACTGATTCCTGAAAATACATTATATTTGTTCTTTTTTTCCGGATGCGTATTTGTGTATCATGTAGCCATAATGTTTAGTGTGCGCATCCGGTTTTTTAATTTTTAATCAGACAAATAAACACGCTGTATGCAGATATCATATCGTTGGTTACGGGATTATATCCAAACCGCTTTATCGCCCGAAGAAATGTCCACCATATTGACTTCCATAGGTCTGGAAGTGGAATCTTTAGAAGAGTATTGCCCTGTGAAAGGTGGTCTCGAAGGATTCGTTATCGGTGAAGTACTTACATGTGCGAAACATCCGGATGCCGACAAGTTGAGTGTCACCACTGTAAATATTGGTGAAAGTGCACCGCTTGGTATTGTATGCGGCGCACCCAATGTGGCCGCCGGTCAGAAAGTGGTGGTGGCTACCGTAGGGACGACCATTTACATGAACAACGATAGTTTTATAATCAAAAAAGCAAAAATACGCGGCGTCGAATCCGTAGGAATGATTTGTGCCGAAGATGAGTTGGGCTTGGGAAAATCGCACGACGGCATCATGGTACTGGATCCTTCGGCTGTTCCGGGAACGCCTGCCAAAGAATATTTCAAGATAGAAACCGACCATGTGTTTACGATTGGGCTGACACCCAACCGTATTGATGCTGCTTCGCATATTGGCGTAGCGCGTGACCTGGCTGCTTACTTAGCAGTCAATACATCCGGCTTTTCGAAGGACAAGGATTTCTGTATTCCATCAATAGGCGCATTTGTTGTGGACAACACCAACCGACCGATAGAAGTTATTGTGGAAAATACTGAAGCTTGCCCTCGATATGCCGGCTTGACCATCAGCGGGGTTACCGTTGCCCCGTCACCCGCATGGCTGCAAAACCGGCTGCGTTCCATTGGCCTCACGCCTATCAATAATGTAGTGGACGCAACCAACTATGTGCTGCACGAAATGGCGCAACCGTTGCACGCTTTCGATGCTGATAAGGTCACAGGTAACAAAGTAATTGTAAAAACCATGCCCGAAGAAACGACTTTTGTCACTTTGGATGGCGTGGAGCGCAAGTTAGCTGCCGACGATCTGATGATCTGCAACACCGAAAACGGTATGTGTATCGGCGGCGTATTCGGAGGACAAGAATCCGGTATATCCGACCAAACCACGAACATTTTCTTAGAAAGCGCCTATTTCAATCCCGTATATATTCGCCGGACTTCTAAATGTCACGGCCTGAGTACCGATGCATCATTCCGTTTCGAACGCGGGATTGATCCCAACAATACCGTCTATGCATTGAAACGCGCTGCAATGCTTATCAAGGAAGTGACCGGAGGACAAATCAGTTCAAACATCGTCGATATTTATCCCAATCCAGCCCGGTCATTCAGGATGGAATTGAATTTCAGGCATGTTAACAAATTCATCGGCCAGGAAATTGAACCCAATATCATCAAGAATATCCTGGAAGCGCTGGATATAGAGATTGAAAGTCGCACCGCCTACGCAATGGTCATCAAAGTGCCTCCTTACCGTGTGGATGTACAGCGCGAAGCTGATGTTGTGGAAGAAATTCTCCGTATCTACGGGTACAACAATGTTGATTTCAGCGACGAACTACATTCCACCCTGTCCTATTCGCAAAAACCGGATCGCGAAAAAGTAATCAATACCATTAGTGATTTCCTGAGTAGTTGCGGATTTAATGAAATCATGTCCAACTCGCTCACCAAAATATCCTACTACCAAAACCTGGAAAGTTTTCCGGCAAGCCGTTGCGTCAACATACTTAATCCTTTGAGTCAGGATTTAGGTTGTATGCGGCAAACATTGCTTTTTGGCGGTCTTGAAGCTGTTACATACAACACCAACCGTAAAAATTCCGACCTGAAACTGTACGAGTTCGGTAATTGCTATTTTACGGAACCTGCACATCCCGGACAGGCATTGCAGGGATATACCGAACAACAGCACCTGGCGTTGTTTATCACAGGCAATAAAACTCCGGCCAACTGGAACACTCCGGAACAGGTCTCAACTTTTTATACTTTGAAGGCGTACACGGAAAATATTTTCAAACGCCTGGGGATTGATACTGCCTGGCTAAATATGGCATATATCCAGGATGAGATATTTACCGAAGGGTTATCCTATTCGGATAAGAAAACATTATTGGCCGAAATTGGTATTGTTCATCCGAAACTGTTGAAACAATTCGATATTAAAGCCCCTGTTTATTACGCCGATTTCAAATGGGATGCGGTGTTGCAAATGTTGAACAGGGTCAAAATCAGCTACACGGATGTCGCGCGCTTCCCCGAAGTACACCGTGACCTGTCATTATTACTCGATAAGAAAGTAAGCTTTACCGAAATATGCGATGCTGCCAGCCGTGCCGAACACAAACTCTTGAAAAATATCAATCTATTTGATGTTTACGAAGGCAACAAGATTGAGAGCGGTAAAAAATCATACGCTATAAGTTTTGTCCTGCAAGACCCGGAACAAACGCTCACCGACAAGCAAATCGATAAGACAATGCAACGTATTGCCGAAGCAATCGGAAAAGAAACGGGAGCACAGGTGAGGCAATAAAAAGTGAATTGTTGAATAACTGAATAACTGAATTGTGTGGCAGTAGGCAGGATGGCCGTCAGAAAGGTCACAGACGATGTCCAGAAGTCGGCAAGTAATCTTTGGGAATAGACGGAGTACGTCAGAGAATTGATGGCGTTTACCTGGAAGTTTGCGGATGTTGTCCGGAAGTCGTTGGCACTTGTCCGGAAATTAAGGAAAACTACCCGGAGATTGAATGCTTATGATCCGAAGGTCGATGAAAATGATCCAGAAACTGACGATAGTTGTCCGGGAGCAGGCGGAAGTTATCCGGAAACCGGCGGCAACCGTCCGGAAGTTGACGGTAACTGTCCGGGAACCGGAGAAAATGATCAGGAAGTTGATGAATATTGACAGGAAAACGGCGATTGTCGTCCGGACGTTGTCGAATAAGAGCCGGAAGACGCCGGAAACGGTATGATAAGCAATGGTCAATGATAAATGGTTAATTATAAATGGCGCAAAGCGCATAAAATCAACATTAAACAACAATATAAAAACATCGATTATTTACTATAAAGTATTTACAGGACGAACAAGCCCGGTTTTAAACATTTACGGAAAAAAATAATGCCGGATGTTGCAACTTTTTTGCAGGGCATACGTATATGAAAATATCCCGTCGGGAGATACGGGATGATGAAACCTTATTAATAACAAATTAAACATTTGGTACGATGAAAAGATCGCAAAGTAATTATTTCAACATGGCTAAGGCTACTTGTGAGGTCTTTGCCGGTAATGGTAACGTATGGCAGGGCGAACCGCTGATAGTGGAAGGTGTGACCAACCTAACCGACCTGTGTGCGAAAATCAACAGGGAAGCAACGATGCAACAGCAAAACGAGACGAAAGGGCATACTGCCAACAAGGAACAGGAGCGTACATTGCTCGAAGACAGAACATTCCGCATCGGCGGCCGCCTGAAGGTGTACGCACAAAAGACCGGCGACAAGGTGACGGCGGCACAAGTCGCATTTTCACGCTCAAGCCTCGACGAGCTTTCGCTGAACAAGCTGCTCACCGCGGCGCGGTCGGTGGCGGAGTCTGCGACCAGGTTGCTTCCTTCGCTGGCAGCGTACAAGGTGACGCAGACCGATGTCGATGAATTGAAGCGGTCGATCGATACTACCGAAGGACTCAACGCACACCGCGATGCCGTGAAAGGCGAACGTACGGAAAATACGTCGCATTTGGTAATCCTGTTCTCGGAACTACGTAAAGAACTGAAGTTGATGGATACGCAGGTAGAGGCATATATCGACGATGAGGAATTTCTGCGGACGTATTTCATTACCCGGCGCATACATGATGTGAAAGGCGGAAGCGCGAAAAAAGTGACGGGTGACAAGTGACGAGTGACGGGTTTGCCTTCGGCAAATTGGGTTCGGGTTCCGGGTTGGATTTTTGCCCGGAACCCGTTGCTTTTGTCGCCGGAATGATTTATTCGGGTTAAATTTGCGGGTGTAAAGAACATATGGTAAAAAAGAACGGAACCATGACGGAGGAACCTTTGAAAAAAATCAATCTCAAATTCGTACCCTCACGCAATTATGCGATATGTTATTGCCGAAATTAATGAGTGGGGGGAAGTAAGGGTGGAAATGTAATGGAACGGTTTCAAAATAAATATCGCATACAATCACACAGGATGCCTCAATGGGATTATTCGGGCGATGGTATCTATTTCATCACAATGGTTACCCTAAACAGGGAATGCCAGTTAGGATTCATCCGTAATGGGGAAATAATATTGTCCGATCGGTATAGGCGTTTAAAGCTCACTAATTATTTTTTTAATTTTCTGCGGATTGGCTCGAATTTAATCATTCTGCAAATTAGGTTGTCAAAAACAGTATCCATGTGGTTGCGTCTATTGTATCTGTAATGGTATTCATCAA
>JAVBNI010000268.1:0-16729 GCA_031551645.1 Bacteroidales bacterium
ACAGGCAGTACCGAAAAAACGGGGCATGAAGCTGTAACCCCAGCGACGTCCCCGCGGCTTTTCTTCAAAAAGCCATAGCTTATTAGGGCATTTTCTTAACGCAACGCCGGAGGCGAAGCTAAAAATGCCCCAATAAGCCAAAGGGAAGCCCCTTTGGAAACCCCGCGCAAAGCGATATAACCTTAAACAAAATTCTCACACGCAAAAATCAATAATATGGGATTTGTAGCACTTCATATTGAAAAAGCCATCGGAAATAATTCCGGGATAACAGCACATATCGAACGGAAAGTTATTCCCCCGAATGCTGATCCCTCGCGGACTCATTTAAACAGGGAACTGTTAGAATTTCCGGAAGGAGTAAAAGACCGTACGCAGGCTATCCAACACCGCATAGACCATGCCGGGTTACAGCGGAAAATTGGGAAGAACCAGGTACGGACACTTTGTGTGACGCTTACGGGTACTCATGAAGACATACAACAAATCCAGGAAAAAGGACGCCTGGATGAATGGTGTAATGATAACCTGGATTGGCTAAGGAAAACATACGGGACGGAAAATCTTGTATCAGCCGTATTACACTTGGACGAAAGGACACCACACATCCACGCCACTGTCGTTCCCATTGTTACCGGTGAAAGAAGAAAAGCAAAGGACACCAAAGATGAACCGGGTAAGAAAAAATACAGGAAGAAAGACTCGAACACTGCAAGGCTGTGCGCCGATGATGTGATGGCGCGTGATAAACTGAAAGAATACCAGGACACCTACGCCATTGCCATGCAAAAATACGGGTTAAAACGGGGGATAGAAGGATCGAAAGCCCGGCACATATCTACGACACAATATTACCGGGATACGTTCGTGAAAGCGGAACAACTCATGGCAAAAATCGGTAAACTACTGGAACAACAGGAGCAACTGATCGGGGATACGGAAGATTTGAAACGGCAGAAGGAAGAAGCCCAAAAACAATATACCCGCGCCGATGCACAGGCGAAAGAAAAAGAATCGGAACTCCAAAAGAAACAGAAGGAATTGAAACAGGTGAAAGGACAGGTAAAAACCGAGGAATTGAAAAACTCACTGGCAAATGTGGCCACAAACCTGTCCGATACGGTGGGAAGCCTGTTCAATAGCTCAAAAGTAAAGACGCTGGAAGAACACAACCGGGATTTACGCGACCAGCTCGACACATTACAGGTATGTATCGGGGAAATCGAAGCCGGCCATGAAAAACAGCTTGCCGAATCGAGGAAGGAACTGGGAAGGATTTACAAACTTTTTCCCGAAATGGAAGCGATGCTGAAAATGAATGATTATTGCAAAGCCGTCGGACTTCGCCCCGAAATGTTCAAAAACCTGATCTATGGTAAAACATACAACACAACGGGAGAATTATATTCCGAAATCCACCGGAAGAGCTTCCACGCCGAAAAATCGAAAATCAACATCGAAAGAACTCCTGATAATTCGTTTCGCTTATGTGTCGACGGCATGGAAATATCCCAATGGTTCGATAAGAAGTATCAGGAAACACGGGAAGCAACGAGGCCACAGGTCAGGCAGATGCAAACGCCTGTGATGCCTAAAAGGCAGGGGATAAGAATGTAGCGTTATTCCTCTTCTTTTATTTTTAAAGCCATCACCAAATTGCGGAAATACGAAAGATACATAAGTTTCTCCGCACAATCGGCCGCTGTACTGACATTATCGTTAGCCTTATAGACGAGCATATCATCCAGATAAAAGACCAAATTCAGATATGTGTCTATGTCATCCTGTATGTATTTCAGAATTTCCTGTAACCTGGGCGTTATCACCAAGCCGTTAATTTCTATTGTTTCGGCCATATCAATACCTTTTTGCATCAAAGGATTGGAGCGACAAGTAACAATCCATTCCGTCCGCTTCCAAGCAGATACACCCCTTATCCGACACCCAAGCCTGGCAGGTAGGGTCGAATTTGTAAACCTGGTTAAAGTAGTCGACATAGTGTTGCAGGTCGCCCAAGTCATCCAGGTACAGATATGCATTGTAGCAAATATTATCTTTGTTGAAATGACAGGTAAGGGTAGCTGCATTGAAACTGATTTCCATCAGTTTACCATTTTTCCCGTCATTTTGACAATTAATCACACACAAATCCTTGCCGGTAAACAGTTTCGGAATAGCAGCAAACGAATACTTTAATGCACCGAAGGCATTTTGGATATTATCTGTAATATGGGTTTGCAGAATATTGTTTTTGTTCAAATCGGCCATAGCATGGTTTATTCAGATTATGTCTACAAAAAAAGACATAATAGCCTGTTTCACAAACTAAAATAGGATCGTATTTACTATTATTCCGACCGTATTTACTGTTACATTTTCATTTTTTGTATATTTGCCATAATAGTTTATTTATCAAATATTTGTAATAACGTAAAGATCACCATATTATGGAAGTTGCTGAAAAAAGGGAAAAACGGACGCATCACGGGCATGCGATTAAACGCCTTCGCCAGACATTAGGCATCAAGCAAGATGCTTTGGCCTCTGAAATGGGATTGTGCCAGCAAACCGTTTCGACATACGAACAGAAGCCTGTTATTGAAGATGATATATTGGTAAAATTTGCAAGTGCTTTAAATGTGTCTGCTGAACTGATCAAAGAATTGGAGGAAGACCCGTTGACGATTATATTTGAGAATAATACTTTTGAAAAAGGAAGTGTCGGTAATATAACGCATAGTGATGTTAGTAATGAGAACTTTGGTAATACCTACAATCCAATAGAAGAAATTCTTAAATTAAGCCAAGAAAAGCAGATTTTATATGAACGAATGCTTGAATTAGAAAAAGAAAAAATTTCCTTATTAGAGAAAATGTTGAAAGAGAAGAAATAACACTTTTTTCTTTGTGAAAATTGTAATGGAGATACAAAGTTGTGTTATCCTTACAAAGTTATTGATTCCGATCTTACTTAATCTTTATTGGATTCGAGAAAAATGGCATGACAGTGCATAATATAAAAATACTAAACACACTCAAAAATGAATGACAAACTTGCACATTTATCGACAAATGAATTACATGAACTTATTGATCGATACTACAAGAGAGAAAAGGTAACAGTTCTTATTAAAGATTACAATATTGATACAACGCCAAATTCTCTTGTGCATTTATTCCCGCCTAAGGAAATTGATGAATTATGTCCATTTTGCAATGTTAAGCTAATTTTGGAGTATCAATCCCGAGAACGAAGTTGGCAAAACTCTCCGTATTGTCCTAACTGTAATCATCAAAAAGATAGATATTGTAGGTGTGTAAATTGTAAAATGGCCGAACAACTTCGGATCAAAATCGAACAGCAAGAAGCACAAGACTTCCTTCAATCTTTATTTTATGATAGCACTAAATATCAAAAGGTTGATATTGAATCATTTTCTTTTGAAGAAAAAATATATATCGGAGCTTTATTAAGAGAAGGGATTTCTGAAGATTTTAATTTTATTAATCCAATAGCATCTTTTGATAATCCATTGGCTCCAACACCCACATTTATCAGCGAGATTATTAATATACTTGCCGACAAAAAAGCTATTGCCGTTCATCCAGAATCGAATTTGTATTGTTTTAAAGACAAAGAAGGTAATTATAAATATCTTCCATTAGAAGTAAAATGGGTTTTAAACATCCAAAAGAAAGGAGTTGATTACATATCGCTTATAGAATCATTAATTACTCCTGATGAAATGAATTTCTCCAATGAGGAAGCCTATCAATTATGGAAAAAAATCTCTTTACATGAAGTATTGGAGTACTTGTGCTATAAGATTGGTAAAGTTTTTAAAATTGAATATAATGCTGGCAAGAAGACAATCACTGTTATAAATGATCTATTAAGAGAATATTCTGTATCTCAAATTTATACAATAATAGGCAGTTCTATTGGGAAAGCAGCATCATTCAAACTCGAATTTGGTGCAATACCAAACCATGCTGCTAATACAGTTATAGGAAAAGCTCAAAATTATGCAGAACGAGCCAAGGTAAAAAACTGGGATATATTGAAAAGCGGTAGATTAAAAGATTGCCCGGAATCTGCATTAAGTATGTACTTTTTTGAAAGAGTACTTAAAATTGGATACGTTGGATTTGATGAAAAACCAAGGATACTGGATGAAATTGTGAATATCTGAATTTTGGACTTGATAAAAATAAAAACACCCGATCTTACTTTTTGGGTGTAAAATCGGGTGTTTGTTTTGCAACTCTTTGATTTTCAGAGTCATCTGCGGTATGGACGGGACTCGAACCCGCGACCCCCTGCGTGACAGGCAGGTATTCTAACCAGCTGAACTACCACACCGTGTTTGTTCAATTGCGGTGCAAAGGTAGCACTGTTTTTTGATTTGGCAATACTCATTGAAAAAAATATTTTTATTCTTTGTTCTTTTTTATGCCGCAAAAAGGTACGAGAACAAAAAACGGCTCGACGATTTAAACGTGCTCCGCCTATCGGCTGCGCTTGAACGGAACTTAGCCAAAGGCGATTTCACGCAGCGAAGCAAGTAAAATCGTCAATATGGCGCCTACGGCAATTTTTTGACGGGCAAAGCTATAAAACATGCTGTATAAACCCCATCATTCAGAACTTGCGCGGGCGATAGTCCGTTTTATCAAGCGAAGCTTACCTTATTGACACTAAGCCCGTCTGAATGACGTAGTCGGGCCGGCTGTCTGAGTGAACGGCGAAGCCCTCATGACCGAAGGGAATAACCCGACAGGCGGAGCGAGTTTTTAGCGTCAGGCCCTTTTGGGTACTTTTTGGGGCGCCAAAAAGTACAGAAAAAACATGGAAAACAGCACTCTATTTTGGATGGCACCTCAAAAAAATAACTATGATTTATAACTTTTGGAACATTTTGGTTTTGAGGCAATCATTACGATATTTATGAAAAATACACGGAGCTTATAATAAAAACAGGCTGTACGTTTTGAGTGAAAACACTGTTTGTTTTTTACTTTTCGCAAAACATTTACTTTTGAGTATAAATTCGTAAATTTGTATCGGTAAGCTTGCTTATAAATGAGATGAGGAAATAGACTATCACCATGTCTTAATTTCATTGCTAAACAAAAATATCAAAAACGTGAAAAAGTATTTAGTCGTTATTATCCTGGCAATTGCCGTTATTTCTTGCAAACAGTCAACCCAATATACGGATTATGTGGATCCGCATATTGGTACCGCTTCCTGCCGATGGTTTCATTTCACTCCTGCCGCTGTTCCTTTTGGAATGGCAAAAGTAGCTCCTTCTACCAATGGCCACTATGGCAATAAATCCGGTTGGCAACCTGTCGGGTATGATACGCGTCATAATTCCATAGAAGGTTTTCCGAATTTACATGAGAACATGCTGGGAGGAATAGTAATAGCCCCCATGACAGGTACCCTCAAAATTCATCCGGGCGATTTGGAACATCCCGACGAGGGTTACCGTTCGCGCTTTGACAAGAAGGATGAATATGCCACTGCAGGATATTATTCTGTTTTGTTGAAAGATTATGAAATAAAAGCTGAATTGACGGCAACCAAAAGAGTCGGTTTTCATCGTTATACTTTTCCTGAATCGGAACAGTCACATATTATTTTCGATATCGGGAACAGGCAAGGTGAAAGTGGAATAGTAAAAAGAGCGCAGGTTAATTATACCGAAGACGGCCGGGTAGAAGGCTTTGTGGTCACAGAGCCTCCTTACACGAAAAAATATCAAAAAGGAGCAGAGGCAATGATGTATTTTTCGGCAGTCTTAGACAGGAAACCTGTGTCGTGGCGCGCTTTTAACGCTGACGAACAAAAGGACGGAGCCAAAGAGATATCCGGACTTGGCTCAGGCATGTATCTTACCTTCAACACCAAAGCCAATGAACAGATCAATATAAAGATTGGGTTATCCTATACCTCAATAGCCAATGCCCGCCTGAACCTGCAAACGGAAGCAGCCACATTGAGCTTTGACAAGGCGCATAAAGCCGCTACCCGTGCATGGAACGATTATCTGGGACGTATTAGCGTGGAGGGTCAAAACAGGGACGACAAGGTAAAATTTTATACCGGTTTGTATCATGCGTTGTTAGGACGCGGATTGGCCAGCGACGTCAACGGCGATTACGCCAAGAACGACGGTACTGTCGGACGGATAGCATCCGATGCGCAGGGAAATCCCAAACATCATCATTATAATACCGATGGTATTTGGGGCGGTTTCTGGAACCTCACCCAGCTATGGACGCTGGCGTATCCCGAATATCTGTCGGACTGGATACAAAGCCAGCTGCTGATCTACAAAGATGCCGGCTGGCTGGGCGATGGTATTGCGTGCAGCAAGTTTATTTCGGGAGTAGGAACAAATTTTGTGAGCCTGGTTATCGCAGCGGCATACAATTGCGGCATCCGTGATTTTGAAATAAATACCGGGTATGAAGCGGCTTTAAAAAATGAAATTGAGTGGAGAGGACGTATCAATGGCGCCGGTAAGCTGGATGTAAAACAATTTGTAGAGAGAGGATATTCGCCGTATATTGATCCTTCCCGGTTGATATTGCCGGAAGGCTCGGAAATCGGCTCTCACTTCAGCGCATCGCATACGCTGGAATATTCGTTCAGTTCCTATGCTGTGGCAACCATGGCGAAACAATTGGGAAAAATGGACGATTATCAACAATTGAAGCGTTTGTCGAATGGATGGAAGTTATTGTACGATCCCGAAACAAAATTCATCCGTCCCAAAGATGAAAACGGGCAGTTTCTGGACGATTTTGATCCAAAGGCCTCCTGGCAGGGATTTCAGGAAGGCAATGCATGGCAATATACATTTTATGTTCCGCACGACATGGAAACCCTGATTGACACATTAGGACGAGATGAGTTTAACAATCGCCTGGAACACATTTTTACCGTTTCGCAAAAAGAAGTTTTCGGAGGCGGCACTACCATTGATCCGTTTGCAGGTTTGGAAACTCTGTATAATCACGGTAACCAGCCCAGCTTGCATGTTTCATGGCTTTTCAATTATTCAGGCAAACCCCATCTGACCCAAAAATGGACGCGCGCCATTTGCGATGAATTTTACGGGACAGAAGACATCCACGGTTATGGTTATGGTCAGGACGAAGACCAGGGACAGCTTGGCTCGTGGTATGTGATGGCAGCTATGGGATTATTTGATGTGAAAGGGCTTACATCGGAAAATCCGTATTTCCAGACCGGAAGTCCGATGTTCGACAAAGTGACTGTTCAACTCAGTCCCCGTTACTATCAGGGAGGAACATTGGTCATTGAAGCTAAAAATAACAGTAAAACCAACGTTTATGTCTCGTCAGCCAAAATGAACGGAAAAATATTGTCATCGCCGTTTATTCCCTTTAGCGAAATAGTGAAAGGCGGTAAACTGGAATTCGAAATGTCTCCGGAAGCAAATGATTGATCGTTCCTAAAAAGCCTGTTAAGTAATTGACAATTGATTTTTGCGCTTTGTCCGTCTGAGTGGAAGAGCAGGTATCACTTATCCTTAATTTTTCACTCTTCATTTTTTATTTTTCATCCATTCCAACGGGGTCATTTTCATTTCTTTTTTGAATACGGTATTGAAAACACTTTGTGAGTTGAATCCCGACTTTATACTGACATCTTTGATAGAAAAATCTCTATTTTCCATCAATCCGGTTGCTTTCTTGATCCGGTAACGGTTTATTAAAGTATAAAAATTGGTCTGGAACGATTCGTTGATCACAATGGACACATAGGTTTTGTTGGTATTCAACATATCTGCAATATCATCCAACCGCAATTTGGGATTGCAGTAGACCTCCTGTTCTTCCAGCAGATGCAAGATACCTTCATGAATCTTCCGGTACATCGAGGAGGATATCTTTACCTTTTCCTGGCCAGGGGGAATAAAAAGGGCAGCATTGGGTGGTATTTTGGAATAATGCTTGTTCGTATTTTCAGGCTTAGGGATATAATAAATGTCGGGGTGAATACCGCCCAATATGCAGAAAAGCAGAGTAATAATAAAAAAAACAATGCTATAGATCATCCGTACCTGTATGGACGAGGTAAATGCATATATCAGGTTGAAAACACAGGCCATAAAACACAACAGAATAAGGATATGTACCCAACTTAAATCTACTTTTTGGGTATACGAAAAATCATTTTTAATCCGTTTCCTGTGGGCTTTCAGTTGTAATTCCGCCCCAATAGGCAAAATAATACATTCCGCCACACAAATAACTGTCAAAACAAGCCGGTAAGTTGCTTCGGGATAGTCATCAAGCAATGCCATATATTCCCTTATCGTATGGACATGGGGCATAGGTTTGGCGTAGGCCGCAAACAGGAAAGAAATGATGATGGAAACAAAAAAAGGAATAAAAAGCAGTACAAAACGAGGAAAAAACTTAGCATCAGGACGGGTAAGCAATATCAAATACCACCCGATAATCGGGCACATCATCAACATGGAACCCATATGCCAGGCATTGAGGATAGGCACGCGGCCGTCCTGCTGCATATGATGATCGTATATCATGGAAGTGACAAAACAAAGGCTGGACATCAGCATCATGAAGCCCATCATGCGTTTAACACGGCTTTCGTGGCGGAAAATCAACATGAGGCCATAGCAGAAACTGCCGATTACAGGCAGGGAATAAGCCAGCCAAGGAAAAAAATCGTTTATTTTATTCATTGTTGATCAGTTATAGGTTCAATATTCCATGTCCTTTTATTATTTGATACCGACAGGTTTACCGACACTGTCAGGTTAACTACTTCACTCTTCATTTTTCATTCTTCACTCTTTTCGTCCATTCCAACGGGGTCACCTTCATTTCCTTTTTAAAAACGGTACAGAAAACGCTTTGCGAGTTGAATCCCGACTTCGCACTGACGTCTTTGATAGAAAAATCTCTTTTTTCTATTAATCCAATCGCTTTTTTGATCCGGTAACGATTGATTAAAGTATAAAAATTGGTCTGGAACAATTCGTTGATCACAATGGACACATAGGTCTTATTCGTATTCAACATATCTGCAATATCGTCCAACCGCAGGTTGGGATTGCAGTATATCTCCTGTTCTTCCAACAGATGTGTGATACCTTCATGAATTTTCCGGTACATTGGGGGAGCTATTTTTGCCTTTTCCTGGCCCGGGGGGATAAACAGGCTTGCATGGAGCGGTATCTCGTTGTGGTACCGGTTGACTCCGGTAGGTTTGGGGACATAATAAATATCGGGGTGAAGTCCTCCTGTTATGCAGAAAATCAAAAGGAGCACAAAAAAGATCATGTTGTAGATCGTTCGTACATGTACGGCGGAAGAAAAAGCATACACAAGGTTTAAAATACCACAAACAGCACACAAGAGGATCAGGACATGCACCCAGCTTAAATCTACTTTTTCGGTATACGAAAAATCATTTTTAATCCGTTCCCTGTGTTTTTTCAGTTGTAATTCCGCTCCGACAGGTAAGATAATCAGTTCGGCTATGAAAATGATTGTCAGTACGAGACGGTATGAAGCTTCGGGATAGTGTTTGACCAATACCATATAATCCTTAATGGTATAAACGTTGGGCATTGGTTCGGCAAATGTGGCAAACAGGGAAGAAACGATGATGGAAATGAAAAAAGGGCTGAGAAACATTGTAAAACGAGGGAAAAATTTAGCGTCAGGGCGGACAAGCAAGGTAAAATACCATCCCACAATCGGACTGATCATCAGCGACGATCCCATATGCCACGCATTGAGGATCGGTACCCGGCCGTCTTGTTGTACCATACTGTCATACAGTAACGAAGTGGCGTAACAGAGGCTGGCCATCAGCATCATGAAGCCCATGACTTGTTTGACGCGGCTTTCACGGCGAAAGATCAGCATAAGGCCATAACAAAAGCTGCATATCACAGGGAGTAAATAGGCCAGTAAGGAAAATGCTTCTAATTGTTTATTCATGGTCATAGGAAAGTTGTAGATGCAAAATTATCATATAAAAATGACAGTTTTTTCTTTTATCATAAATATTTATCTATTCTCAATCATTTTTTGTCTATTCTAAAAATATTCTTATTTATTCTAAAAATATTCTTATCTATTCGAAACGCAATTTATCTATTCGCAAAAATATTTGCACAACTTTACAATATCAAACACACTATGATAAACTTGATGAATAGGATGAAATAAACAGTATGAGATAAGAATCCCATATTGTGCGGAAAGTTTTCTCCCGCCAAACCCTACAAAGGGAAGTGAGAAATGAAGAACGAAGAGTGAAGAGCGCCCGGCGACCTGACAGGGTTCGATAGAACCTGTCAGGGTCGGATGCCGGGGAATTGGTTGACAAGATGACAAGTGGACGGGTTGACATGTTTGCCTGTTCCCCTGTTTGTCACTCTCAGTGTAACCAACCGGCGGACAATAATGTAGAGCGAAGAATTTTCAATTATTCAGTTATTCTGTCATTCAGTTATTCAATTTTTTCGTCATAGTGTCTTTGCGGCCAAAAAAAACAAAGGCATTGAACCACCGGGAAAAGTAAAGTATGAAATCGTACATCGCGTAAGCCGAATTATTTTTTCTTTTTTAATCATTTAATCAATAAATTAAATCATCATGAACAAACAATCATTGTTTCGGAAAGCCGTGCTGCTGCTGTGCGGCGCTGCTTTAGTGCTGGCCTCATGCCAGAAAGAAAACAAACCCGCTGCGGATGAAAACGGTGCGGCAACCGTGAAATACGCCGTAGATGTCACCCCCGACGACAACCGCGACTGGGGTACTTCCACCGACTGGCTCGGCCCTTCGGGACGCCTGTCGATGCTCGGCAAGGTGCAGTTGCCCGACAAGTCGCCCGAACTGTTCCGCACTGGCGGGCAGGTCTCCGTACCCACCGGCATCCTGGTGGAAGAAGAGTCGTACCTGTACGTCACCTTCGTGGGCGAAGCCGCCAACTTCAACAATGTGCTGGGATACTATTATTATGATCCGCGGCAAATCGCGGAATTTAACGAAGAAGTTTTCCTCAACCAGTTGTTCCTGTCCGGCGAGGACGGGAATGTCTACTTCCGGAACATCATCTACACCCAGACCAAGAAGCTGGCGCACGGCTACACCTTCCAGCTGGGCATCGAGGGCGACGGCGGCTCTGTAGCCCCCTTCCCCGCCAATACCATAGTAGGTTTCTGCCTGTTCCCCCACAGCGGCAGCGGCGAGGATACCGAACCAGTGAACGAATTCAGCGAACTGCCCAAGATAAAGATGCAGGGTGGCAAACCTGTTTATATCACTACCGACTGGCAGTTCAATGAAGGCGAAACCCTCTCGCACACCGTAGGGCAGACCCCCTGCGGCGACTATGTGTTTGCTTTCGAAGATTTGAACTCCTCCTACAGCCGCAGCAGCGACGACGACTTCAACGACCTGGTGTTCGTAGTAGGCGACAACCTGCAAAACCGCCACACCGCCAACCTGGCTCCCTACGGCCCCAATGCAGCTCCCTTTGCCATAGCCGCCCGTGCGGTCGATGAAGACGAATGCGGCCAGGCGGTGGTAGACGAACTGAAAGTAACTCCTGCTGAACTGACTTTGAAAGCGGGTGAAGAATCTACAGTGGAGATTACCGGAGGCAGGGCACCCTATGATTTTACCATTAGTGATCCTTACTATGCTTCGGCAAGCTTGGACGGCCTTAGGCTCACCGTCCAGGGTCTTGCTGTTGGCTCTGCCACCATTACCGTTACCGATGTCGACGGGCAGACAGCCGAATTAGCTTTGACCATAAACCTTCCAATCAATATCCAAACTGCACTTATTCCCGCCGGCACTTTCTACATGGGCAGCCCAAACGAGGAAACGGGCAGGGATGTCGATGAAACCCGGCATCAGGTGACCCTTACCCAATCTTTCCGTATGGGCAAGTACGAAGTGACCAACGCACAGTTTGCCGCTTTCCTGAATGCAAGAAATATTGGCGGCAACGGGAGGGATGCTAACGGGCAGTATCCCGGCGCTACATTAATTTATGCTTATTCCTGGGGTTTGAAGTACGAATCCGGCCAATGGCAGCCCAATAGCGGTTACGCCAACCACCCGGTGGTTCATGTCACCTGGCATGGGGCCGCTGAGTTTTGTCGCTGGGCGGGCGGCCGTTTGCCCACGGAGGCCGAATGGGAATATGCATGTCGGGCGGGAACCACTACGGCTTATTCCTTCGGTGCGGATGCGGCCGGTTTGGGTAATTATGCATGGTATAATGGTAACTCGGGTGGTACGACCCATGTAACAGGTACAAGACAACCCAACGCCTGGGGGTTGTACGACATGCACGGCAACGTATGGGAATGGTGCAGCGACTTGTATGGCGGCAACTATTACAGCAGCAGCCCGGCCGCCGATCCTGCAGGCCCTGCAACGGGTACGGGCCGCGTGATGCGCGGCGGCAGTTGGCGCGGCAGCGCGCGGGGCTGCCGTTCGGCGTACCGCTACGCCACGAATGGGTACGGTAACGACGGCATAGGTTTCCGCGTGGTTTTCGTTCCTTAGTTCACAAGAGCTAAAAAAACGAGCTTGCCAAAGCGAGGGAGGGACGACCGAAGCAAAAGGCATGCGGGTATAATAATGAATACCCGCGAAGCGGGTCGAAATTTTTCAGGAAAATATAAATATGTCACTATGGTATAATAAAAACAGGAAAGTTTCATTGAATCGCAAGGCGATAATACATGAAGGGGAGTTGTTTGTTATCTCTCTTTAAGGAAAATAACAATGTAATTAACAAATTAAATATCATTTAATTAATAGGAGGAATTACCTATGGAAAAGAGTTATAAAATTGAAGTAATGACTGGTAATATAAAAGATGGTGGTACTGATGCGGATGTATATATTCAATTAATAGGAGTAAAACGCACAAGTCCAGAACTTAAAATAGACAATAAAGAAGATAATTTCGAACAAGGTAAATTAGATACATTTTTCGTATCTACGGAAGATGTTGGTTGGATATATCGAATTCGTATATTCCATAATAATAAAGAAAAAAAAGCTGGATGGTATTTGAATTATGTAAAAGTTACGGACCAAACAACAGGACTTTCGTGGAAAGTGGATTTCAATCGTTGGCTGGCAATAGATGAGGGAGATAGAAGAATTGATGTCACCAATGATGTTCCCGTCGACGATAATGTTAATTTATCAAAAGGTGGGTTTTCTACTGTTTATCTGGGGTTTAATTATTCGGTTTTTAATAATAACTCAGAAAGTCCAATGAGTATCAGCCGTGTTTTTACTTATCGTTATGAAAATTTTGTTTCAATTGATTTTGCTTCATCTGTAGCAATAACAGCTAATGTGTCACTGGAGGCTTCTTTTTTTGGATTTCTCAATTCGAAATTTTCTGCTCAAATAACCAGCAATGTTTCAAAAAGTCTTGGTACAAAAGAAAGTGAAATATTAGAAATGTCTACTATATTCGAATATACTTTGCCGCCTAAAACAAATATTACTGTTGCATGTGTTTATTTTCAATATCTTTTAGATGGTACGGTTTATAGTAATAATATTCAATTTGGATTCAAGCACCAGTTTTCATTAATGCAGGATATTCATGTCTTTAATGGCATATTTAGTGAGCAGCAGGTGTCGGATAATATCCGAGACATGATTCGGGCTTCAACAAATCAAAATCTATCAATAATCTTACCGGGTACAATTTTATTTAAAAATAATCTTGTCGCTTTTGACAAAAAGCATATCGAAGAAGCTGCACAAAGAAATCTATCTATTCATAATGCCAAACTATTCATAGAAGGAGCTCAATTAATAAAGACACCATTTAAGCAGAATATAAAAATAATAAAATAGGCAGAGATAGGTAGCAATGCCTCCCTGGCAGCGATCGAAAGATCCTGCCAGTGGAGGTTCTCTGGAAACGGTTGACAGGGTCACCTGTATGATCCAATGACTCGATGATCTGTCGGGGATCGGATATCAGGAAATTGGCGGACAAGCTCACTCTTCTACCAATAAATGCCGGAAGAAAACAAACAACGACCCAAAGACCCTGTCAGCAGCTTCGCAGCCTGACAGGTCTTCGGTGTGGTGAAATGACAGGGTCGGTAGACCTGTCAGAGTCATTAACCAAACGACATTGAAGAAACAAATGCTTTATTTATTCTGCTTCGCCCACGAGTCTTTTAGGGTTACCGTTCGATTAAACACCAATTTATCTTTGGTAGTATCAGGATCTACAGAAAAGTAGCCCAATCGTTCGAACTGGTAGTTTGTTCCTGTTTTTGCATTTTTCAGGAAAGGCTCTATCATTGCCGTGACTGTATTTGATGAGTCAGGATTCAGATTGTCTTTGTAATCGACGCCTTCGGGCACATCATCTGGATCTTCGACGGTAAACAGACGGTCGTAGAGACGTACTTCAGCCGGTATGGCATGTCGTGCAGAAACCCAGTGGATGGTACCTTTTACTTTGCGGCCGTCAGGCGCTTGCCCGCCGCGTGATTCCGGATCGCATGTGCAGCGCAGCTCGGTAATGTTACCGTTTGCGTCTTTGATCACTTCATTGCAGGTGATCAGGTATGCATAGCGGAGTCGTACTTCTGCACCGGGCGCCAGGCGAAAATATTTTTTCGGAGGATCTTCCATGAAATCGTCACGTTCGATGTATATCTCACGCGAAAAAGGTACCTGACGTGTTCCCATGGTTTCGTCTTCCGGGTTATTGATCGCTTCGAGGAAATCTTCTTTATCTTCCGGATAATTTGTGATCACCACTTTCAACGGATCAAGCACACCCATCACACGGGCGGCTTTTTTATTAAGATCTTCGCGGATACAGAATTCCAATAGCGAGAGTTCTATGACGTTGTCGCGCTTAGCTACGCCCACCCGTTCGGCAAAGTTACGTATCGACTCGGATGTGTAGCCACGGCGGCGAAGTCCGCAAATAGTAGGCATGCGCGGATCGTCCCATCCGGTCACAAAATTGTTTTTTACCAGTTCGAGCAACTTACGCTTGCTCATTACTGTATAATCTATATTAAGGCGGGCAAATTCAATTTGCTGGGGAGCATGTATTTCCAATTCCTTGATAAACCAATCATATAACGGGCGATGCACCTCAAATTCAAGGGTACAGATCGAGTGGGTGATGCCTTCGATAGAGTCGCTCTGGCCGTGTGCATAGTCATACATCGGGTAAATGCACCATTTATTGCCCGTACGGTGGTGATCGGCATGCAGGATACGATACATCACCGGATCGCGCATGTGCATGTTGGGTGATGCCAGGTCGACTTTAGCGCGCAGGGTTTTAGCGCCGTCGGGAAACTCGCCTTTACGCATCCGTTCGAACAGGTCGAGATTTTCTTCCACCGTCCGGTTACGGTATGGGCTGGGAGTGGCCGGTTTTTGCGGCGTACCACGGTCACGACTCATCTCTTCTTGGGTGAGTTCGCACACATAGGCCTTGCCTTTGCGGATTAACTTGACCGCCCATTGATAGAGTTGTTCGAAATAGTCGGATGCATAAAATTCGGCATCCCACTGGAAACCGAGCCAATTGATATCCTCCTTGATAGCATCCACATACTCGGTATCCTCCTTGACAGGATTGGTATCGTCGAAACGAAGATTACACTTGCCATTATATTTGCGTGCCGTGCCGAAATTCAGGCAAATAGATTTGGCATGCCCAATGTGCAGATAACCGTTCGGCTCGGGCGGAAATCGCGTATACACACGTCCGCCGTTTTTTCCGTTACGGATATCGTCTTCGATAATGGCATGAATGAAATTCGTGCTCTGTTTCGGCTCTTCGGCCGGAATGTTGGTTGTGTCGGTCATTATGGTTATTCAAAAAAAGAAAGCCCCAAAGATAGAGCTTTTTCTATTTCGATGAATATGGTGATGGTTAAATCAGGGCAACGGCATCAAAATAAAATGTGTTAACATTTTATAATTCGTGTTCATTTTTTACCCAAATAAAATTTATCCTCTGTCCATTTTAGGGGATTTTGAATGATATAATTTTTTATTCTTTGATATTCTGTATTGTTGCGAATAATATGATCGTGGTAATTGGGTTGAAAAAAATGATTGTTTTTGTTATATTTAGGAATATCCAAATGGTGATTATCAATGTAATCGTCAATTTTTGAATTAACCGCCGATTTGAAACCTGCAATGAATGATGAAATTGATTGGGGTTTACGGATAAATGCGGATTGCGACGGGTGGGATTGATGGGATTGATGGGATTGTAGAGACGCACGGCCGTGCGTCTCTACGTGCGAACCATTAGAACCATTCAAATCGTTTAACCCATCCAACCCATCCAATTTATCCGGATCATTCGGTACATTGAATGAATTCGGACGGTTGATACCGGAAACCAACACGACAATTGCATGTAAATGATTGGGCATGATGATATATTCATCCAAAAATAATTCATGACGGATATCAAATGATACCAACCATTCGTCGTGAACAATTTTCCCGAAATCGGACAATCGGTATAGGCGCTTAGTGCGCACTAATTAAAAAATGATGCTACCTTTGTAGCATGGGCACAAGAGATCGATTTATGGGGGTTAATTCTATATATTTTTATGAGCGATTTCCGGAAGAAAATGCCTGTTATCGTTATCTG
>JAVBNI010000212.1:0-21267 GCA_031551645.1 Bacteroidales bacterium
GCGATTTTGAGGGTTTTGCTTTTCTTTGAACTTCTTCTTGTGATCCGCCTGGGGCTCGAACCCAGGACCCCATCCTTAAAAGGGATGTGCTCTACCTGCTGAGCTAGCGAATCGTTTTTTACAAAAGCGGTGCAAAGGTAAAGGCTTTTTGTTAAAATCCAAACCTTAGCCCATAAAATCCTTCATATATTTTATAAAATCATATTTAATGATCTCATTTACTATATGTTTTAGCTATTGGAAAAAACATGTCATACTTTGTGATGCCACATTTTTTCATCATGTCGATGCAATATTCAAGTTTACCTACATCGGGATTACCATTGTTGGTTCCGAAAGCAAAGCGCACTCCTGCCTCTTTTGCAGCTTGAATGATGGTTTCATTTGGAATACGATATCGGGCATTGATTTCGAGCGCAATTCCGCGTGCTACCAACACATTGATTATTTTCTTGTACCGTTCTTCAGTCCATAATGAATCATAATTGGCCATCATTTCGTCGGGAAGGAAGGTCGGATTAACGTAGATATCGATCGGTTCTTCCTTAAGGACTTTCACAGCACGGTCAACGATGACATCCATGTATTTCTCCTGGTCGATATCTATCTGAACTTCGTCGGGTATCCAAAGACGTGTACGGCGGTCTTTGTGGTCAGAGAATGTCATGGCATCGGTAAACACATAATCGAACTGTTCACGGGCTTCCTTCGAAAAGGTGTTGACCCATTCGCGACCTTCGCCTTGCATAGCCATGAAACAAGGCAGATTACGGGTAGTATCGAGAAATGTATAAATATCCTCGTCGGAAGTTACAGGAAATCCTATTCCGCAATTGGGGGCAATACCATAAAAAATACCAACTTTTCGCGAATGTTCCATTGCCTGTTCCTGTTTCCAACCCTTCAAATGTACATGAAAGTCGATAACGGGGAAATTAGCTTGCTGCAAACGGATAATCTCGTCATTCTGCTCGTCCACAGCATCTGTACGTTCCGGTTGTGCATTGGCGGCTAAAGGCATCACCCACATATTCCGAAATTCAACCGGTTGATTGGTGTAATTTTCTATAGCAAACGAACCCTGTGCAATCAGTTTGCCTTTATTCTCATCCGTGCGGTAAGGAACTTCGGGTTCAACATAATCTACCACCAAAATATCATTTACCTTCACGGTGATATGTTTACCAATCACATGTACTTTCATGTTAAGCCATTGATTGTCTGTCGCCATACTTTTGTAAATGTTTCTTACGGAGCAGAGACTTCCTGTTTTACGCTGTTCTTCACTGGTGGGAGTGTTGTTGACCAGAATTTGATACCCCGAAGCCAAGCCTGAATGAAACCATACTCCGGCTACGGCATTGGCTTGGGTTTTGATATCAACACTGAGTTCAAAATTTTTAAATTTGGCATCATGAACCTTTCCCGCATAATAAAGGGTTCCTTTGCTGGTCAACGCTAACGTACTGTCCTGCTGGTCAAAAAATATTTTTTCGCTGTCCTTTTTCCACCCGTTCAACGATTTGCCGGGCATAATGGAAACCCATTGGCCGGTGTAGTCTTTTTTACAGGAAACAACCATCATGATAATGGTCAAGACTAAAATGTATTTGAATGTTTTCATTTTATGTTCAATAATAAGTGAATTATCCCAAATATATAGATTCTTATGATTGTCAATATTTATCCCGAAACAGGTATGCGTTCGAGCACACACAGTATAAGATCGACAAAAGGTTTTACGGTTGGGGTATGTAATCGTTCACTGGGCGAATGCGCATCTTTAATAGTTGGCCCAAACGAAATCATGTCCAATTTCGGATACTTTTCAAGAAACAAACCACATTCCAGACCTGCGTGAATTGCCCGGATTATTGGTTCTTTATGAAATAATTCCGAATAGGTGGTATCGGTAATTTGCAATATGGTTGATTTCAGGTTGGGTGACCAGCCCGGATAACCGTCCGATTGGACTACTTTAGCGCCAATTGCATTGAACATCGTACATACGCGCTTCGAAAGTTCCTTTTTTTCCAATTCATCATCACTACGTTGACTGGTTGCAATAACGATTTTGTGTTTTCCAGTAAACCGTATGGATGCCAGATTGGACGATGTACTGACCAATCCCCTCATTTTTTTGCTCCAATCTACCACACCTGACGGACACATGGCAAGAGCATGTAACAGGCACGATTGCGTGACAATATCGATGATAGATGCTGGTATGTCACACGGTTCGATAACAAAAGTAAAATTGGGCGAGGTCGATATCAATGCTTCTTTCCATAGTTGCGCTTCCGACAAACAGTACGTTTCGAAGTCGCTCTTGTACATACTATTGACTAATATTGTAGCCGATGCTTCACGCGGAATAGCATTCCGCAGGTTGCCGCCTTCAAATTCTGCAAGCGAAATGCCATACAAACTTGAAGAATCCAACAATAGACGACCGAGGATTTTGATAGCATTACCGCGGCGTTTGTGAATATCATCGCCCGAGTGTCCTCCGGCCATTCCGGTAATGTTTAATTTGTAAGCAATCGTATCAGGAGGCACTTCGCTATCCTCGTATGCGATGGTAGCTGTCGTATCTATCCCCCCGGCACAACCGATAAAGAGTTCACCCTCATCTTCCGAGTCGAGATTAATCAGTATTTCCCCGGTCAGAAAATCTTCTTGCAAGGACTTGGCTCCCGTCAGGCCGGTTTCTTCGTCGACAGTAAAAAGCGCTTCGAGTGGTCCGTGTTCGGTTTCTCCGTCGGCAAGAATCGCCAGCATAGCTGCAATCCCGATGCCGTCATCGGCGCCCAGGGTGGTGCCCCGCGCTTTTATCCAGTCTCCGTCGGTATAAAAATCAATTGGATCGGTAAGGAAATTGTGTTGTATCTCGCTGTTTTTCTCACAGACCATATCGAGATGACCTTGCAGAACAACTGTTTTTATGTGCTCCTTACCAGCAGTCGCAGGTTTTATTATCAAGATATTACCTACAGTATCTTCTTTATAGGCTAAGTGATGCTTCCGGGCAAACCGCTTGATGTAAGTGCGTATCTTACCCTCTTTTTTCGACGGTCGCGGAATGCGACATATCTCCTCGAAGTATTGCCAAACCTGTGGCGTAATATCTTTCACAAATAAAGTTATTTAGTTTATATTTTTTGAAGCCAAATAATTGCTTTCCTTTTTTACCTTTTCCGCTTTTTTGATCCTCACCAGGCAGTATGACAAACTTCCGATAAAAAAGACTTTCCATATGATACCGGATAGTATTGTTGCCGGATTAGCAAATGCGGCCAATATGTATGAAACGATTAATAGAATAAAGGGTATCAGGATCGACATAAAAGGTTCACGTTTGGCAAGCAACCCGAAAATCAGGAAAAACAAACCTATCCCACAGGACAAAATTAATGCGAGCATATCGATTTTCGAGTTTGTATATTGTAAAACCGGTATGACGAAATTGAAGGCAGCAATCAGGAAAAGAACAATTTGAGCTTGCCTGATCCTGTCTTTGGCATCGTCTATTTGTCCCTGCTTCAACACCTGTTGCGCGGCAAAAGTCGATTTTTCCTTATCGGTTCCTGCAAACGGATAACCACAATGCGAACATTTTCCGGGCAATGATTCGTATTCCGTTTTGCAGATGGGGCATGCTAAAACTTCACCCATGACCCTATTGTGATATCAAAAAACGCCTTTGATTTTGTCGATGCTCAAGCCCAGTACCTTTTCGGATATTTTGCTTAACTCGGGCTCGTCACCGGCAAAATGGAATACCGTATGATCGTGCGTAAGCGATTGTCCGGGAGCAAGGAATGCTGCTGGCGACGAGCTTTCGATCTCGTAAAATGGCCCCATCTGGCTTCCATCCGCCAACGGTCCGTCATTGTATGCATTCACAGCATCGCCCACAAAAGGTTGTTCCTGGCGCGGCCATTGCTGGTTGATATATTCGGCATCACTGTGTACTGTATATTTTACAATAGTGAGCACACCATTTTCCTCATCGTAACTTCCTGCAACGGGCATGGCCCTTTTGGGCGACATACCAATCTTTGAACGTTTCTTACCATCGGCTTTCAGGAACAATGCTTTATCGTCGATCCGCAGCCATTCGGCAGGAATTTCTCCAAAATAATCGGTCGTTGCGATTTTTCCCAACAGAGCTTCGTCACCCTGCCGGTAAGGTACCACAATGGTCACACCCGGACCACATGTCAACATGTCAAGTATCCAGATACAGATGGTACCGCTTTCTTTTGTCCAGGCATTTTTCCCGGTGTTGGTGATGGTATTGAGCGTCTCAAAGGCAACCGGACTTACTTTTTCGATATTTACACCCAACATTTTTTCGACCTGTGATTGATCGAGCAGCCTAACCTTGCGTTCGCCTTTCACATCAAAGGATGTTCCCGAATAATTGGAAAAAGTCATTTGCTTGGCAAAACATACAGCAGTTTTGTCTGCTGAAACCAATGTCCACGGGTCAATATCAATAGCTGACGGAGTAAACCAGTTGTCATAATCCATTCCGCCACCCGGTTTGAAAAATATGGAAAATTGTCCGCCTTCGGGTCCGATCCAGAAACGGTCTTCCCCCCCGAAAGCATTCATGTGAGCGCCCGGGACCACATTATCGAATGCCGGATAATTGATCCATCCAAAACTTTTACCTGCCATTCCCTGCGCAGTGGAAGTAAATACCTTTCCCTGGTATTTGGCCGATACAACTACTTGGGCATTCCCTGTTGCATCCTGTAACACTACCAGTCCACCATCCTTAGTCTGCAGAAACTGTAAATCGAACCCGAAGGTTCCTTTTTCAAATATTTCCATGGTCTTTTTTTTCGAGGTATGGGTACATGCAGCAAATATCGCCAGAAGAGCTACTCCTATTGCTGCTATTTTAATTAAATTGATATGGCTCATAAGCAAATGAATATTGAGTTATTGAATATTCGACTCACTTTAACAGACCTCAAAAACAGGTCAATCGATAATGATCATATAACGCAAAACACGTAAAATGGTTGATAATCTAATCTATACTTTCAATTTTTTGATCAAAAATTCCAGTTTTTCGTAGGTCTTTTGCGATACAGACGTTAAAGGCAAGCGGAGAACATTCTGGGCCAAACCGCAAATTTCAAGTGCAGCTTTGATTCCCGATGGATTGCCTTCAACGGATAAACCTCCGAATATTTCGAGCATTTCATAATGGACGGATTGTGCCATTGTGTAATTATTGGCCAATGCTTCGCGAATGATGGTTGACATCTGTTTGGGAAATGCGTTAGCTGCCACCGAGATTACTCCATTCCCACCAAGAGAGATTAAGGGAAGTGAAAGCAGATCGTCACCCGAAATCACTGCAAAGTGACAAGGTCTGTCCCTGATAATTTCCATGATCTGATTCATTATACCCGACGCTTCCTTGATGGCAACGATATTTTCAACCTCATTGGCCAACGTAAGGGTTGTTTCGGCAGTCATATTCACACCCGTCCGCGATGGTACATTATATAATATCACGGGGACGGGACTTTTGGCAGCTATAGCTTTGTAATGCTTGATCAAGCCGGCCTGGCTTGGTTTGTTATAATATGGTGTGACCGACAATAAACCCGAAATACCCGAAAAATCCGTTTGTTTGATCGTGTTAACCACCTTTTCTGTTTCGTTTCCGCCGATACCGATCACCACCTGTACCCTTCCCGCAACAGCGTCAATAACATAGCGAACTACGTGTTTCTTCTCGTCTCGTGATAGGGTAACTGCTTCGCCGGTAGTACCTAACACAACGATATAATCTGTTTGCCCATCGATGCAATGGTTGACAATATTCCCCAAAGCATCAAAATCAATTTTTTTATCTTTTTTGAAGGGTGTAACAATGGCTACACCGGTTCCTTTAAACAACATAATACTGAATAGGTTATTTCAAATGTAAATTTTAGGTATGAACCGGATTTCTCAAATCAGACAGGTATAATTTGAGATTTTCCAGAAAATACCCGACATTTTTCTGTTTTTCGATATCAAACATCAAGTCATAATCCGATGGATCTTTGTGCAGAGTTCCTACCTTACACTTAGCCACTGACATTTGTGCGACATATTCCACCGGAAAATATTCCTTGATACTGCAATTGATCAATAAATCAAACGGTTCATTGATGAATTTGTCTACTGCAGGACTTTTGGGAATGAAAAAAAAGTTCAGGTCGTTTTGAGTGATAAATTCCATTCCTTTCCAATAAAGAAAATTGTCCGGAATTTTTTTTCCGTCGAAATATCCCAGCACCAAATATTTGATCCCTTTTTGTGTAAGAAGATGCAAAAAGTCCTTCAATAAACTGGTGCTTGCCTCATCCTCAGTGGCGCATACCACACCTACATACTTCGCCGTTGCTAAATCGAACAACATTTTTTGTCGTCCTATTTTTGCCATTCTTTTCCGAAGATGCGATTGGGCTATTTTCCGCCTTGTTTTTTCGAACACCACAGTATCCTAACATGAAATTATTGTTCTACAAACTTACTGCTTTTTTTGAAAAACATTAGCTGTTAAAAAAGAAAAATACCGGTAAAGATGTTTTTTTCGTAAATCTTGTTGCAAAAATATCTTTTAAAAAACCTGAGGCTTGCCATATATTGTTTGCCGTTAATCTGTTATTGAACATGATTATAAAAAGGGTTGGCTGATGATATTTTCGATAGAATTGTTATTGTAATCGGCTCATGGTTTATACTATGCGCTCAAGGTGTAGATGATCGTTTCAATGATTATACGGTCAAATACATGTAAATTGATGAATTTTTGGCAGATAGTTGCTCCTGCCCGTTTGAAATATCATTTCTGAAAAATTACACCTCAGTTGCCTTCACGATATGGATATGAGTAATTCCGGTTATAGAGCAGACAAAACATTTTTCGGTAGCAGTTGTTTGTTGGGTTGAGTTTACATTATCTTTGCACAGCTATAACCACGAATAATGACCGACAAACAATGGAAGCGGATAGGTATATGGGCGGTAGATATCATTATTATCTTTCTGCCGGCTTATTTTTTGTTCCGTTATGTTGTTTTTCCCATGCCGGTAGTGGATACAGATGGAAAGGCCACTTACACGGGAAGGGAAAGTTGTGCGGAATGCCATCAGAACGAATGTCGCCTCTATGAAGGTTCCCATCACGATTTGGCGATGGACATGGCAACTGATTCCACTGTTTTGGGTAATTTTAATAATACAGAATACGAATGGAACGGGGTGGTGAGTAAATTCTACAAACGCGACGGTAAATTCTATGTCCATACTGAGGGTGCAGAAGGCCAGATGGGAGAGCATGAGATCAGTTATGTTTTTGGCGTCACTCCCTTGCAACAATATCTTATTCCGTTCGAGAACGGGCGTTACCAGTGTCTTCCCCTGGCATGGGACAGCGAAAAAAACGAATGGTTCCACCTTGTCCCCGCCATGTATCCCGGTCAGGATATCCGGCCTGACAACTGGTTGTACTGGACCAACCATGGACAAAACTGGAACTCGATGTGTGCCGATTGCCATTCGACCAATTTGCGCAAAGGTTATGATATGGCCACAAACAGCTATAATACCACATGGTCGGAGATCGATGTCAGTTGTGAAGCCTGCCACGGGCCTGCCTCAAAGCATCTGGAATGGGCGCGATTACCTGAAAGTTCACGACCGATGGACGAACAGTACGGGTTAGAGTTTGTAACCAGCAATGTCACCTCACAACAGATGGTCGACATGTGTGCCCGATGCCATGCCCGCCGTTCCGCCATCAAGGATTACGATGTGGATGCAAATGATATGTACCTGATGAACCACATGCTCCCCAGCCTGTTACGTCGAGACCTTTATTATCCAGATGGGCAGGTACTGGATGAGGACTACATTTACGGTTCGTTTGTGCAATCAAAAATGTATAAAAACAACGTTAAATGTACCGATTGCCATGATATACATAGCGCAAAGAAAAAATATGAAGGCAACCGGCTTTGTACGCAATGTCATCGTGCTGCTTTGTACGACACTCCTGAACATCATCATCACAAATATGAGGGAACAGGACAGGCTGTTGTGTCGAAAAACGGGCGGCGCTGGGAAGTCGGCTCCGGCACCGAATGCATCAATTGCCATGAGGTAGGAACCTATTATATGGGCAATGATTATCGCCATGATCACAGTTTCCGCGTGCCGCGCCCCGATCTGACCATCGCTACAGGCTCGCCTAATGCATGTACGTATTGTCATGCCGGTGAAACTCCGCAATGGGCAGAGTCGCATGTAGTCAAATGGTATGGCAAACGATACCGTCCGCATTTCGGTACGGACTTCTATGCCGCCCAGCGTCAACATCCAGGCGCCGATAAGGGGCTGATTGACTTGATTGAGGACGACCTTATCCCCACCCTCGTGCGTGCGACGGCTATCGAACTGCTGGCCACCTACACTTCCCCGAAACGCGACTCGTTGATCCATGCCTCCCTGCAGCACCACGATCCGCTGATCCGTCACACCGCGCTGACCGTATTTCCAGGCAGTAGTATTGAAACGTATCTGACAGCAGTTGTGCCGTTACTTTACGATCCGGTAAAAGCGGTACGGACCCAGGCTGCACGCACATTAACGCAGATACCGGTTGATCGTATTCCTGCATCCGACAAGAAAATGTTTGACAAAGTGCTGGCCGAATACGTGGAAATACAGCAGTATTTGGGCGACTTTCCCAGTTCCCGCTATAATCTCGGTAATATGTATGCCAATTTGGGAAAAACCGAAGAGGCTGTCAAGCAATATACGGCAGCTATCGGGATTGACGACCGTTTTTTTCCTGCGATGGTCAATCTTGCAACACTCTATAACGGCCTGCAACAAAATGACAAAGCTGAACTGTTGCTCAAACGTGTGATCGCGGTTAACCCCGAACAATGGGACTCTTATTATTCGTTGGGATTACTCGAAGCTGAAATGCAGAAATACGATGAAGCCATAAAATACTTGTATATTGCTCAGGAAAAACTGCCTCACAACCCACGTGTATCCTATAATCTCGGATTACTCCTAAATCAGTTACAACGCGACGCTGAGGCCGAAAAAGCATTACAACGGGCTGTAACGGCACAACCCGATAATATTGATTTTCAAAAAGCCATTATATCATATTACCTGAAGCGCCACAATTATACCGCATCCTTGCGGCAAGTGCAAGAACTCCTGAAGTATCATCCCAACGACGAGGAAGGAAAACAATTGCTGCAATCCTTGAACAGATAGACGAAATTTTTAGCTGGTAGAGACGGCGCGTGCCGTCTCTACATTACGTTATCCAAGTTTTTTGTCCCGTAAAACAAGATAGATAGGCGTTAATTTTCAACTTTCAATTATTTTTGGGTATTGTTTTTGAAGGAAGGTATATTTTTGTATGGTAATTAAAAATATTTCCAATGTCACGTCCATTGTCTTCTTTAGGTGAATTTGGCCTCATCAGGCATCTGACTCAAAATATTCATCCCCGTCAAGCATCAACTGTAAAAGGGATTGGCGATGATGCAGCAATCCTTCGTTATGGCAATACTACATTAGCTTTGACCACAGATACATTAGTGGAAGGTGTTAATTTTGACTTGACATATGTGCCTATACAACACCTCGGATATAAGGCTGCAGTTGTTGCTTTTTCCGATTTATATGCCATGAATGCCGTTCCGCAGCAGTTGCTGGTATCAATCGCCGTGTCAGCCAAATTTTCGGTGGAGGCTTTGGAACAACTTTACCAGGGATTACAACATGCCTGTGAATATTATCAGGTTGATCTGGTTGGCGGGGATACTGCCTCGTCAATAACAGGATTAGTTATCAATGTTACTGCCCTGGGTGAATTAAACCCGGAAAAAATCACATACCGTAATACAGCTTCAATTGGCGATTTGATTTGCGTATCAGGCAATCTGGGCGCCGCTTACATGGGTTTGCAGGTACTCGAACGCGAAAAGAAAATTTTTGAAGAAGACCCAGCCATGCAACCACAATTGGATAATTATGGTTACGTCGTCGGCCGGCAATTGAAACCTGAGGCGCGTAAGGATATCATTGACTTTTTCGCATCTGCTGATCTTGTTCCCACATCCATGATCGATATTTCCGACGGGTTGTCGTCCGATCTGTTGCAGATATGTTCCTCGTCGGGAGTGGGATGCGAAATATATCATCACAAAATACCCATCGATAAAGAAACTGAAGAAACTGCCGAAGAATTTTACATGGAACCTTTGATAGCTGCGCTCAACGGTGGTGAGGATTATGAATTATTATTCACTGTAGCATTTTCCGATTATCAAAAAGTCATCGGTAATCAAGACATTTCTATCATCGGACACATTGTAGAACAAGATGCAGGATGTTGCTTGGTGACTGAGACCGACACTAAAATTACCATCCAAGCCCAGGGATGGCAATAACCAGATTTTATCCTTTCGGGAGTACCAATTTATTGTTTTTCTGACTAAGAAGTTGTTCTAAACTTCACATTGTATGCTGAGCATCAGTAAAATGATTTTTGTATTGGCTGTAGTTGAATATTGCGTTGTTGTTTTAGGTTGCATACCTACGGCATGCTATACGAGGCAGGATTGGAAATATCTTCTACCGATATTGTATCCCTAACGGGATACAATATCGGTAGAAAATGATGGCCCACACGCTATTCGGCATGCCGTAGGTATGCAACCTTGCCGGTATGATTCATAATGTTTGCAACACATTTCTCAACTATAACCTTTGTATTTTGCTACAAAGTCACGAAAAACTTAGTGCCCGCCTGACCGGACGGGCAGATCTTCGTAGTTGTTTTACTGGATTTAAACGACCTCTAACGAGTGTGAATAGACAATTGTCAGCTTTAAAAGAGAACAGAATCACTCTTTCTTTTTGCTGTAATAGTCCCATGCCATTCGTGCGATATCGGCAATGATCGTCGCGTTGGTCTGGTCGTCTTCTTTCGAATTGGATACAAAAATAGCAATCATGAAATGATAACCATTGGGTGGTTGTACAATTCCAATATCGTTGTCGGCGAGTTTCATTCCATTTTCGTCGCGGAAAGACGATCCTGTTTTGTGTCCGACAATAGCATTTGACGGGAGCTTGCCTTTTATTTTGTCGGGGCCGGTAGTGGTTTCGGTCAGGATTTTCCACAGGAAACCCCGGCTACGTTCCGACAACATATCGGTTCTGAAACATATATCCAAAGCATTGACAGCCGAAAAAGGCGTGGTCCAGTTGTCGTTTTGTTTCTCCGGATTTTCGTGCATTTCCTGTTCGGTCGCAGCAATCGAAATATCGGAAAGTCCCATGCTTTTCACTAATTGTTCCACCCGTTTGGGGCCGTTTAATAATTTCAGCATGATGTCACAGGCATTGTTGTCACTCTTGGAGACCATATATGTCATCAATTCCGCAACGGTAAGTTCGACATTTCCTTCGGGATGATCGTCGCGTAACGGGCTATGTGTATCAGGATGTAATTCTTCTTTTGTTACAAGTACCTTCTGGTCCATTTTTATCCGCCCAAAGTCAACAAGTCGTAAAGCTGCCAATGCAATGTGATATTTATACACACTCATGGTTGGATAATGCCTCCGGTTGTTGATTGTCAACGTGTCTTTGTCTTTGAAGCCCATGATTGCTACACCTACCTCGGCCTGTCTCCCACTGATCAACACTTCTATTCTCCGTCTGAGCGAATCCAATGTCTCCGGTTGCGTTTCCTCGGCAACGATCTCATCATATTGTTTATCAATTGTTCGCGTAATTTCACCCCACCGGAAAACATCATCTTTATCTAAAGGCTGATGACTAACGAGCCATTTGAATCCCATCAGAGTCAATTCAGTGTGATCAAATTCCACGACAGGAATTGTCTCTGCTTCACTTTTACCTTTATAGGTAATTTCTTCGGCTTTTTTGTTCTTAAGATTAATCTCAATATCAGGTGCGGCAATTTTATTGGCGCTGGTAAGATAATCCCCTTCCCTGGTGAAATAGACCGTTTCACCATCGCCGGATGCAATGATCCTGTACAATTCATTTTGTCCACGAAACAGGCCTACAATCTTTTTTCCCCTGATCTGGTTAAACCAGGACGAATCTTCTTCTGACGTAATGAATCCTTTTCCTATCATGTTCATCTTCTTGGGATTCTGCTTCTCAGTTTCCACTTCGATGTATTCGGCAGTCATCTGGTTTCCCTGCGCCCATATCACGGGCTCAACATACATCCGGACGATAGAATCCTGGAGTGACATAGCCAGGGAATCGCACATTCCCTGCATGTCCCGGCTAAAGAATTTCACCTTGTTGTATGCCTTCATAATTTTGAACTTCATGGTATCGACATCCGTACGCAAAGTATCGGCATGCAAATACAACGTATCTTCTTTTCCGGCCATGATCAGCAACGCCTCTTTGGTCATCCATGCCCTGTCGGTTATATTGTTGTATTCGCCTTTATGTCCTTTTATGACAATATTGTTGGTGGTATCGACAATCGTTATATTGCTGAAAGCCCGGCCATTTCCAGTCTGACTTTCGTAAAATAGAGTATCGGCATTCGTAGTAGTGCTTCCGCTTTTTATCCATGCATTACGACGGAACAAAGCCACCGTGTCATTCGTATTATACCAGCCGAGTTCGCAATATATGGTGTCCTTTTCATTCTGTATGAATGTAGGGCCCACAAAATCGGCTATTTTCGTATGGACGTTATAATTGAGCGTATCCGTTACAATAGTATAATCGGGAGTATGGAGTACCACGTCCTTTTTGAAATAAAACATGTTGATATTACGATGATAATATCCCAACTTACTCACCATATCGTTCCCTTTGTTGAAAATCTCTGCGCCCACCAAGTAATACGCAATTTCGGTGTTCATATCGTAATACAAATGCTGTGTTTTCAAAATAGCATCCGCATCTTCGAGCACCACATTATTCCAGATTTCCGCAAACTTTATATTTCCCTGATACTTACCAAAATCGCCATCCACAGTGACGCTACCGTCTGTTTTGGTAATATGTACCCGGCTGAAAGCATCCAGAGTGTTTTTTTCGCTGTAAAAATAAGCGCTGTCGCAAGTCATGATGACATCATCATGTCTAAATCTAACATCGCCAATAACCCGCTGGGCATCAGGGGCTATCTTGGCATCAAATTCCAGGCTGTTGTATTGTTCAATCTCTATTTTTTTGATCTGTCCGGGTCCCTGTCCTTGTGCGGAGACGTGAAAAGAGCATACAGACAAAATACCCCATAGGAAGAAAAACGGAATACAAAACTTGCGGCGCATCAGAAAACCCCGGAACCTCAAATTTCGAATTTCGAATTTCAAGCCTTGAATCATTATTGTTTCAACCAGTTATTGTTACTTAACCCACATCGCTTGAAACTGTCTTCGATATAGATATAGCTGGTTTCAATCTTTTCGCTGACCCAGTTATTCAAGATCGACATCATTTTATCTTGCCGGGCAATATCCTGGAGGAAACTGTAATCCTCTTTCAGGTTGGCTCTGTGAGGGTTTGACAAAGATTTGACCTTTACAATCTTGTATACTGTCTTTTGCTTGTCGTCTACCGAAGCATAAGGTTCGGAAACTTCGCCTATTTTCAAATCTTTGTTTTTAATAGCATTGTAATCCGCTTTTTCCAACTGGTCCATTTCAAACAATGTACTGTGATCGCGTGGATTGATCATCAGCCCTCCATTGAACCGGGTATTTTCGTCCTGCGAATAATACAGGGCTGCCGTGTTCCAATTCAATGAATCTTTACGGATGAGACGTGCTATCGAGTCGAGTCGTGCAGTTACCTTTGCCACTGCCTCCGGATTAGGCTTTGGAGTTAATATGATATGACGCGTATTTACCTGGTCTCCACGTTTGTCAATTAACTGGATGATGTGGTATCCAAATTTCGACTCGACAATACGCGACACATCCCCCTTGTTTTTCAGCGCCCAAGCTGCTTTCACATATTCGGGATCTAATTCGCCCTTACTCCTGAACCCTAATTCGCCACCGGAACGTGCCGCACCGGGTTCTTCGGAATATAATACAGCCAGTGTACGGAAGCTTTCGCCGTTGATAACCCGTTTACGCAGGTCGAGCAACCTTTGCCGCACTTCGCTGATGGCCTCTTCACTATATGGAGGATACATCACAATTTGTGCGACTTCTGCCTGTCCGTTGATGAGCGGAATGCTGTCTTTCGGAATTTTATTGTAGAAACTGCGAACTTCGGATGGGGTAATTTTGACGTCTTTGATAATATCACCATGCATTTTATTAGCCAATAATTGCTCATACAGGCTTTTACGCAAGTCGTCTTTGATTTCGTAAATGCTTTGATGAAAATGTTCTTCCAATTTTTCCTGTGAACCGATTTGATTGATAAACACCTCCAACCGGCGATTCATTTCAGTTTCCACTTCACCGGGTTCTACAATCAAACTGTCGACCTCAGCCTGATTCATCAGCAATTTTTGGGTCAACAGTTCTTCGAAAAGTGAACATTTCATATCGCCGCGTACCGGCATTCCTTGTGCTCTGGCTTGCAGGTAAGCGCCTTCAACATCCGATTGTTTGATCGGTTTGCCACCCACAATGGCCACAATCTGATCGAGCATATAAGGTTGTGCCTGAATGCACAAACTATACAATATACAGAAAAACAGGAAAATAATCTTTTTCATTTTTAATTCTTCAATTTTTAGTGGTCACGGGATTCAACCGGTATCCTGATTCTAATCTATTTTATAAATTTCAAACTGTTTCTTTGCCAGCCCGTCGTTATATATCTTTGTTTCCAACTCGCTGATAAAATTCAGTTTCCTTTTATTGATGATAATATTCTTTACTTTGTCGCGGACAAACACAAGCGGCGCAGTGTCGCCGGGCGCTTTCTTTTCTATCAGACGCACCAAGTAAACAAATCCGCCGTCCTGCTGTTCTATCCTGTCGGAATTCATCATTTGCCTTGTCGCTTCTTCCTGCCTAGGCAAATTATTTTGAATCTTTGTCCACGAAACCCACTCATTGCCGAAATCTTCATACATAACAGCATTATCGGAACAATATTGTACCAAATCCTGGATATCTTTTTCCTTGTCTGACAAATACCAACGTTTTACATTATAGATCTTGGGTGCGTTTTCGGGAACCTTGAGATAATGCGCTTTCACTGCATATTCGTCCGATACGAAATTGGCAGCATTTGCATCGTAATACTTTTGGATTTCCATATCCGATACCAATGTGTCTAATTTTTCCTGCAAATATTGGTCCTCATATTTATAAATAAGCAACGAAGTCCGATAAGTTTCGATTTCTTTAGAGATATTTAATTGTTCATCCGAAAGGTTCAATTCTGCTTTTTTTAAAAGCAACTGGGTGCTAATCCATTTTTCGATAAACAGTTTTGCTAATGAAAGGCTATCCGCTTTACTGCATCCTTTGGGAAAAATGTAATTCATTTCACTAAAATACAAATATTTACTCCCCACTTTGGCAACAGCCTTGTCATCCTTCACATTTGAAGAACATGAAAACAGCATGCCCAGGCACAGCACAAAAGATATCTGTACCCATACCTTGCGTCCCGGAAATATATCTATACGTTTCGGCATACTAATCTGCATACTTTTTCTTTAAATCTGTCCAAACAACCTGATCCACTGTTACCGGATATTCTTTTTTCAGTTGTTCGATCCATTGGCGTTCCAATTCATCCTGATAATCGGCAAGCGCCTCACTTCGAGCTTCTTCAAAGGTTTTTCGCTTGGGTGGAAGAATTGCATGAACATCCAAAAATACGAATTTACCATTCCATTCCAATATTTTTGAGCAACCTTTTTTCCATTTCACCTGGTCGGCCACCGTATTTTCCTTCCAGGGCAATATCAAACGGACAGTATCGACACAAGGGCTGGCCCCGTCTTTATCGCAGAAAAAATTAAATAAATCGTCGGGTAAACGTACCGCTTTTACATTACGGTTGTGGACTGCCTGATGGCTGCGTACCGCCGTTTGCTGGTCGGAACAATAATAAACGGTGGCCATCATTCGTTTCCCCCACCGGTATGATTTGGCATTCCTCGTATAAAATGCGGCGAAACCTCCGGTATCCTGCGCGGCTTTCGACCAAATCTCGCGTTCCATAATGTCGAACAACAATAATCCATCGTAATATTCATCCACCACTTTGACGAATTCCTGATTACTTTCGAGCCGGCTATTTTCGCAATCCAATAACGTGCTGGCGACAAGCTGTTTGTATGCCTGACTTGTTGTTGAGGTTCCGGGTTGTTCGGCATATTGCTCAAAATCGTGCCAGCTGACATCTTTTCCTGCAAAAGAAAACAACGTATTATTTGCGATATTAGTATGTTGCGATTTTTTCAGCAGAGATATATCCTCCATGAAAGAATATCGTTTTTTGAGTGTAGCGATATACGAATCCATGATCGTTTCCATACGATCATTACGGGTTATTTGCTGCCGCAAACCGGGCTTCATTTCTTCAAACGACTGCTTTTGCTCCAATGGTCTCCGGTCGTATACCTTAATGAGGTGATAACCGAATGCTGTACGTACGGGCATTGACAATTCTCCCGGTTTTATATGGTATGCAGCTGTTTCGAAAGGATATGCCATCCGGAAAACGGAAAACCATTCCAATTCACCATGATTGACTTTTGCAGTGGAGTCATCCGAGTAACATGCGGCCAATTCTCCGAAATCCTTACCTGACAATGCTTCCCGGCGAATCTGCATGATGCGGTTGTACGCCAGTAATGTATCTGTATCCGTTACTTTGAGCACAATGTGCGCGGTTTTCAGCTCATAACAACTCCGTTCATATGCTTCGTGCAACCAACGATCATCGATGATGGAATCTATCAAACACTTACCTGCAAACAGATCCCGGTATTTTGTCCATTCACCGGTGAAGGATGCCAGAGTATCCAATCCGGCATCTTTGGCCGCTACCACCTTGAGTTTATAAGGAATATACTGGGATAGACATTCGTCCAATTTTTGTTTACCCGTAAGATTGTTTTTATGATAAACCGATTCAAAATCACTGACGGCAAATTCATATTTCCCCATCCGCATCAGTACCGGATCCATAGCTTCTGCTACCCAGGATTGCAAAAATAATGCGACGATACAAAGGAGAATTTTGATGCTTGGTCTTTGATTTTTGATACGGAACACGAATTGATCGGATAAATCTGGTATGTATGACTTTATAATAGGTTACCGGCTGTAATTTGGCGCTTCGCGGGTAATGGTTACATCGTGCGGATGGCTTTCTTCGATACCCGAGTTGGTGATGCGTACAAATTTGGCATGATGCAATGTTTCGATATCGGTGGCGCCACAATACCCCATTCCCGCCCGTAGTCCGCCTATGAGTTGGAATACGACTTCCGACAGCGTTCCCTTATAAGGTACGCGTGCCTCGATGCCTTCGGGCACCAGCTTTTTGATATCTTCTTCCATATCCTGGAAATAACGGTCTTTCGAGCCTTTCTGCATAGCCTCAATGGATCCCATACCACGGTACGATTTATATTTCCGCCCGTTATATATAATGGTATCGCCGGGCGATTCATCTACACCGGCTAACAGCGAACCGGCCATGATACTGCAAGCGCCTGAGGCCAATGCCTTTACTATGTCACCCGAATAACGCAGTCCGCCGTCGGCAATAACAGGTATTCCAAAAGGCTTCACGGCCTGCGATACGTTATAAATAGCCGACAGTTGGGGAACGCCCACGCCTGCCACCACACGGGTGGTACAAATGGAACCGGGGCCAATACCAACCTTCACACCGTCAGCGCCTGCCCCGGCAAGAACCGTTGCCGCTTCTGCTGTTGCTATATTTCCTGCGATAATGTCAATATCCGGGAATTGCACTTTTGCCTTCCTTAGCATTTCTACCACATGGATATGATGTCCATGAGCTGTATCGATGATCACCGCATCTACATCCGCTTTAACCAACATTTCGATACGCGTCAACGTATCGGAAGCGATACCGACTGCCGCAGCTACACGCAAACGCCCGAAATTATCTTTACAAGCATTGGGACGGTCTTTTGCTTTGGTAATATCCTTATAAGTTATTAATCCTATGAGAAAATGATTGTCATCTATTACAGGAAGTTTTTCTATTTTGTGATGCTGCAGTATCTCTGCCGCCTTCTCAAGATTGGTGCCTGCTGTAGCCGTTATGATATTGTCCTTGGTCATTACCTCTACAATAGGTTTTGTCAGGTCAGTTTCAAAACGCAGATCACGGTTGGTAACAATACCTGCCAAACGCCGGCTGTCTACTACCGGAATACCGCCAATTTTGAATTCCTGCATCAAATGTTTGGCATGACCAACAGTAGCCGAGACCTCAATGGTTACCGGATCGTATATCATGCCGTTTTCGGCACGTTTCACCGTCTTTACCTGTTTGGCCTGCTCCTCTATCCCCATATTCTTGTGTATGACCCCAATGCCTCCTTCGCGTGCAATAGCGATAGCCATTGTCGATTCGGTCACCGTATCCATCGCCGCCGATACAATGGGCACATTCAACCTGATGTTACGCGAAAACAAAGTAGACAAGCTAACATCGCGGGGGAGCGTTTCGGAATATGCCGGAACCAGTAATACATCGTCGAAAGTGAGGCCTTCGAACAAAATTTTATCTGCGAGAAATGACATATACGGTAATTTAAAAATTTGGCAAATTTATAAAAAATAGGCGATTTATCCCATAACGATCTTTCGTTTCATTCACCTATACCCCGCATACGTTTGAGCTGATTATCTACAAGGGTATGTATATGTTTCGTCAATTGATGGGCATTCATATCCTTGAAATCATCGTACGGGACAGGAGGAAGTATACGCAGGCAAACATCCTGTTTGGTCCGGGGCATAAAACCCTTTTCGGGAAGAGCTTTTGAAGAGCCGTCGAGTACCATCGGCACTATGTCAGCTTTTTGCTCCAGGGCAATCAGGAATGCCCCTTCCTTAAAACCACGGAGTTGTCCGTTGCGTGAACGGGTACCTTCCGGGAATATCATCACCGAACTTCCCTTTTTTATATTCTCTCCGCACTGGCGTATCATTTTACGTTGGCTTTTCATACTGCTACGCTCAATTTTAATGTAACGATTCAGCCACATGTTCCACCCGATGATAGGGACTTTGAATAAAGATGATTTGGCCACCCATTTAAAATGCAGAAAAATGCGGTAAATGATCAGGATATCGAGCATCGACTGGTGGTTACTCACCATCACATACGCTTTTTTCCTGTCTACATTTTCCCGACCCTTAATATCTACGCGCCAAAGCGGACTCAACCATGTATAACACGAACCCCAAAAACACGCAAACATATGCAAAATAGCCAACCTGCGGTCGAACCAACCTGTCAAGACACGTATAAGTACGGCGATCGGCAGATAAACCGATGAAGTGATCAGAAACAGAAGAACAAGATATACGGCTACAAAATAATAATACATTTGATTTATATTTTATTTG
The DNA here is from genome assembly GCA_031551645.1 of Bacteroidales bacterium. Classification (GTDB taxonomy): domain Bacteria; phylum Bacteroidota; class Bacteroidia; order Bacteroidales; family UBA4181; genus JAIRLS01. The sequence goes on from JAVBNI010000212.1 coordinate 19,653, forward strand.
TTTGATTATTCCATTCTTACGGTCTTAGCATTCCGACAACACTGCTTGTATTTTTTTCCGCTGCCGCAAGGACAGGGATCATTGGGTTTTATGGTTTGTCGTGTTGCAGATGCATGAGATGATGTATTTTTAACAACCGGCTTGCTTTTGATCCGTTCACGCGCCCAGGCCATCACGTTGGCAGGTGGGCGTTCGTTAGCCAGCTCCTCTGCCATAAAATCCATGTAAGGCGCTACATGTTTGTAAAAAAGTTTCAGTCCCCGGCACAGGTAGTTCAATCCCGGTTCGCCGGAAGGCGTATGGGTGATCCGGTTTTTGGGACATTCGCCGTTACACGCGAACAGATATTCACATTCCCGGCAATATTGGGGAAGTGCATTGCGTTTGTCTTGCCCGAATTTTATCTGACGCGGCGAATACATCATGGACACCAACGAATCGGTATAGATGTTCCCCAGTTTGTATTCGGGAAAAACATAATGGTCGCATGCATATACATCGCCGTTGTGTTCAATAGCTCCGGCATGGCCACAGGTTTCTGCATGCACACAGATGGATGTCATGCTGCCCACCCAATTGGCCAGGATCGAATCAAATGTCGGGACAAAATAACTCCCCACATCATGTAATACCCAGTCATCAAAAATATCACACAAAAACTTGCCATAATCCAAAGCATCAACCGACCAGGGGGTCAGTTTTCCGGTTGCCTGATCGCTTCCCGACAACAACTGTAACAAATCCTCCGGTACGTTTTCAGCCACCCTTTCTACAATAGGAGTAAACTGCATATACTTGCTTCCTGTACTTTTCAGGAAACGGTATGTCTCTAATGGATATTTCGCATTGTAGTCATTCACTACCGATAAGGTATTGAATTCCACCTGATGTTTGACCAACAGTTCCAATCCGTGCATCACTTTGTCAAATGACGGTTTCCCCGCTCTGTTGAGTCGATAACGATTATGAACGTGCTCGGGACCATCTATGGAAATACCGATCAGGAAGTGGTTGGCTCTAAAAAAACGGCACCATTCATCATCGAGGAGCGTTCCGTTCGTTTGCAATACATTTTCAATCGTACGTCCGCGACTATACTTACTTTGTAAATCGGGTATTTTCCGGTAATATTCGATACCCAACATGGTTGGTTCGCCTCCATGCCAGACAAATTGTATCACAGGCACATTCTGTGATGCAATGTATTCGCTGATGAACTTTTCCAACATTGCTTCGCTCATCCTGGAATGTGCCGGGCGTCCATATATCTTATCCTTTTCGAGGTAGTAGCAATAATGACAGTCAAGGTTACACGCCGAACCTATAGGTTTAGCCATAATATTGAATACTACCGGTATGGATTGATAAGCCTTGTTCATTATCAAATTTTGTCACAAAGATATAGAAAGCCCTCGGATAAATGGCAATATTAGGAGAAATAGAGATAAGTATTTGGCAATTAGGTTTGTTTAGCGTCGTTTCGCTATGTTCTTCTTAGGGCTAAAATGGAAGAATAAAGCGTAGTTAAGCGAGAGTTTAGCCCCTTATCCGTTGCCTTTTTCAATTGCAAAACGGATGCAGCTTAACCTCCGGGACAACACCCTGAACATCACCA
>JAVBNI010000126.1:0-5171 GCA_031551645.1 Bacteroidales bacterium
GAGCTCGAAGAGGAAATTAATATTTATTTGACGAAAGTTATTCAAGCGTTCGTCTAGATAAACACGTACCTAACTAACAAAAACAGTACTCATTATAAGGAATTTAACTGATCGTGGGCGGAGATTTATAGAGGAAATATAGTGAAAAACTTAATTGCCGCTATCCATCTGTATTTCAAATTACCCATCCGGTTGGTTAAAATATTATGGGTTTGAACTATGAACTAGTGACAATGACAAAAATAACATTCTCATCTTTTTCAGACAGGATTAACATGATCTTCAAGATTATTTATTCTTGTAAATCATGTTAATCCTGTCAAATGAGTAAATTATTTTGTTTTCATTCCCTATCTACTTTTTGTCTATGGTAAAAATATCATCAGGCGCCTCCGATAAATCCCTGCAAATTACATCAGCTTGTTTCAACTGTACAGCATCGAAACTGGTGGTCAATGCCAGACAATACATCCCGGCGGCTTTGGCAGCCTGCACCCCATTGACAGCATCTTCCACCACCAGACAATGTTCGGGAGAAATACCTACTTTCCGGGCTGCAGTGAGATATATTTCAGGCGATGGTTTTTTGTGTACTACTTGTAGTCCATTTACCGTTGCATCAAATGTAACGGCGGGCAAACCTATTTCGCGCAGGTTGATCTCCATCTTCATCAAATCGGCGCTGGTTGCAATCGCTGTCTTAATCCCTGCATTCCTGCATTTGCCTATAAATTCGCGCACACCGGGAAGTGGCTCCAACTTTCCGTGCACTATTTCACCGTATATGGTATAGGTACGATACTTGGCTTCTTCTATGTCAAGTTTTACACCATATTTTTCTGCCACACCACCGAGGTAACGGTTTTCCCCTGCCCCCACAAAAGGCAGAAAATCTTCCGGCTGAACGACAACTCCTAACTCACCAAACATCCGGATGGCAGCAAGGCAAATCTGAGGCTCGGAATCCACCAACACGCCATCCATATCAAAAAGTACCGCTTGAATCATATTTTTACCATTTTGGCCGTAAAGATAGCATCTTTCAAGCTAAGATCAGGATAGATCGTTTGCTTTCCCTATAAAACGCGTATGACAAATACATCCCCGACGGTTAGTCGTCTCCCGTATAAAACGCTGCCGGGATGCATCTTTCGAAACATCCCGACAACGCTTTCAAGAAAAAGCTTCTTGATTTTATGCCTGACACAGTTGTTTCCAAACGATACTGCCGGATTTGATCCTATTGATAAAATAAGAACCTGTTGATTTGTGTGATTGTGATTTTAACGTTTTCATGGTTTGAATTTCGATTGAGTGTTTTTTAACGATTACTGCTACAGAACCAAGTGTTTCCGACTTTCATTCTTACTGTGAAGAATCTTGAATAACTCGTTTGTCGACCAGGCACGCGATCTTCCCGAAATAGAACAATTCGTGCAGGGAAAAACCTGTATGGTTGCCGGAAGTACCTGGCCGCCCGACGAAGAAATCTTAGTCCGTTACATGAATACGGAACGACGGGATATGAAGTGGATATTCGCCCCCCACGAACTGCACGACCAACAAATCGACCAACTGATATCATCCGTCAACGGCAAGGCTGTACGATATTCCAAACTGAGCGGCACAGATCCGTCCGGATATGATGTTTTGGTGATCGACAATATCGGTATGTTGTCGTCCCTTTACCGTTATGGTACAGTGGCATATATCGGCGGCGGGTTCGGAAAAGGAATACACAACACCCTCGAAGCCGCAGCCTACGGGATCCCGGTGCTCTTCGGACCTGCATACAAAAAATTCCAGGAAGCGGTCGACCTTGCCGGACAAGGCGGAGCCTTTCCCATCAACAATTACGAAGAACTGTCGCGACAACTCAACGATTTATTCGACCATCCCGATAAGATGAAACAAGCCGGAAACATTGCTGGCGCTTTTGTCGCTTCGGGACGCGGCGCCACGGAAAAGGTGATCAACATGTCGTTCGCTTAAGCTCAGCCCTTTCAGCGGTCTTTGACCCTGACAGAGGCGAATCACTGAAAACGGATTATATAAAACGAATCCCGCTGACAGGGCCTGCCCGACTACGCCCGCCTGAACGGCATAGTCGGACAGGTCATTCAGGCGGGTCTACCGACCACTGTCAGGGGAATATGTCTGCCCGTTCACTTGTCCTCTTGTTCACTATTTTCGATTAGCCGGTCGATGATGTCATCCAATTCCTCCACATGGTCTTTTACAAAACATTCCCCGGTATTCTTTAATTGCAGGATATTCTCGTCCGAAGCATCGTCCATTTCGGGTTTGGCATTACCCAGTTCCGGCTCTAAGCGTACATAACAATCTTTGCAACCGGCCACTTTGAATAACTGCTTCATCTGGTAGTCTACCACTTCCGCCGAAGCCGACAGCAGGATATCGATCACGGGACGCGCCCACCCCACAGCTCCCCAGCCTTTGGCCTTTTTGTAGTCGTATTTCTTCTTTTCCTTGCCTGTACCAACAGATACAATATATAAATCATTGATTGACGGGTTAGCACATGCATCATAAACCGACTTATTGGCTTCCACCACGGCGCACATGGTAGGATTGCCTGCATACATGGCCCCGTCGATCAGGTACGATGTCGCGCCTCCCATGGATTGCACAGACGCCAGTTCGAAATAGGTGGGTGCAGCCGAAGTGGCACGGGCCACATCGCGCATCAGGTAATTCTTGGGTTCATACTTCCGCGCTTCAGGCGAAGTAAAAAGAACAGCTTTCCGATCGGTGATGTCGTAAGCGGTCACCAAACAGTTTTTACGCGATTGCGCCAAGGTAGTGTCACCCATCTTTTCATTCAGGACTTTTTCCAGGCCGTCAGCCGGATACTTTTCGTTGGCGATACCCAGCCGGAGGAACTTACGCTTGAAGATTTCCTTGCCGTGCGCGGCGTATACATCAATGGCTTCGCTGGCGAAGAACCTGCTGTGGCACTCCTGTCCTGGTGCCGGTGGGAGCAGGTAATAACACGCAAGTATCCCGCCGGTGCTGGTTCCGGCTACCAGATCGAAATAGTCGGCCAGAGTTACGTTTTTGTCGCCGGTACGCGACTGCAATCCTTTTTCGATGTAATTCAGGATCACCGCAGGTATAATGCCCCGGATCCCGCCTCCGTCAATGCTTAAAATGTTTACTTTCCGTTTCATTGTGATAAGATTTAAAGTTAAATTATTTTCTTCCTCTGACAGGGTCAAGACCACTGTCAGGAAACGTTGCCCTGTCAGCGGTCTTGACCCTGACAGTGGCGAAATGATACCCTAAATTAAATAACATCCAATCAAAATTCAATGCTTTGACCATAAAATTCAATCAATCTCTTCTGGCGTATAAGGTTTTAATACCTGACTGACAAGATTATGGATAAATATAAAATAGATCAATAGATAAATCTATTCACTTGTTATTGGTCAATCACTTTTTCACAACATAAATAGAGACAATTTGTAAAAAACCGCCTCCGCAGATAAAGCTTGTTGACTATTATCAGGGAGGCGAACCAGCATCCTCTTCAATACAAACTATTTTATTCTCTTTATATCCTGTTTAAATGGTGTTTTTATTAATTGCGCTCCTTTTATTGTCAGTTGAGAACTTTGAGCAGAAAGATTTTTTTGTACAGCTTCTTCGATATATTTCCGATCTATAACAGCAAGATTTTGTTTGAACAAGGGAATATTTGTCTTTTTCTTTGGTGAGATTACCGGGAGTTGTCGATGTGTTATTCTTGTAATCATTTCACTGATTTTATCATATACTTGTTGTTCACTGAGTATACCTTCAAAGACATGTATTGCAGGCTTTTGTGAAAACACATAACCAAATTTAGCTTTGATATTATTGCTATAAACTATGCCATCAAGAAATTGTTGATAATGGACACATGCGACAGTGAGTGCCGTTTTAGGTGGTAAAGAGCTCTCAAACTGAGTATGCGTTTCATAAGTTTCTATTTCTGTCGTAACAAGTTTTTTTGCAACATTACGTGTCGTTTCGGTAGAAAATTTCGAACTGATGAGTCCAAAAAAAGAAGCGTCCAATGAAACATTAGAACCTATAGTTTGAGATTTAGAAAGATCAATACTAACACTTTTTTGGTATGTAAAAGTAAAATCCTGCGAAATATTGATGGGAGTATTTCCATTATTGGTGAAGATAAACCTATCCCAACCTATATAAACCGTAGATATAATACCATCTGATAATTCGACATTATCACTAATGGGAACATCTCGAGTAACATCAATTCTTTCATCTCCTTCATCTTTTGCTAACCAACGATTGAATTCTGCCCTCCAGGAAAGTCCTGTTGTCTGATCTGTAACTACTACATAATCTAAAAACCATCCAGAATCCTTGCCTTTGTCATTATGACGTATACGGATTTGGTAGATCCAACCAACATCTTCTGTTTTGACTACAAAGGTATCCAGTTTGCCCTTTTCGAAATTGTCATCTTTATTATCTATTCTAAGTTCAGGACTTGTACATTTTCCACCAATCAACTGAATATATACACCTGCATCAGTACCTGCATAATCTTTTTCGTTGGTCTTAACTTCAACTTTATAATTCTTTTTCATTTTTAATTTCTCCTATAATTTTATATTTAAGTGCCTTATTATATTCATTTTCCTTAAAGAGAGATGAATAAAAACTCCCTTTCATCTCATTGCCTTGCAATTCAATGAATAATTTTCAGATGTTTTATTGACAATTTCTTCTTGTATGATTTTTATAGTTTATATTACTTAATATGATTATCCGATACTATGCCTAAAAATCATGTCTTGTAAAATATGTCGTCCCTAACGGGATTTCATATGCCACGTGGTTTTATTGTTCTACCAATATTTTGTTCCTAACGGAACATATTACAACGCTATTCATAACTACAGCCCATTAAAACAATTTTGCGTTTTGTTGAAAGAATTTCTCCCTTAGGAATGAAAACAAAATAATATGCCCAAAACTATCATTATTTGCACGTGAAAATAGCCCGTTAGGGCTTTCACGTCAGTAGAGATGCATTCAAGGATTATATATCCCTTGTCCGTAGGACATTAACCCACCGCAGAGGTTTATCCCCTACGGGGAAAAGAGGTCGAGGCAGCTTCGGTTCTATTGAT
>JAVBNI010000293.1:0-19114 GCA_031551645.1 Bacteroidales bacterium
GAGCTCGAAGAGGAAATTAATATTTATTTGACGAAAGTTATTCAAGCGTTCGTCTAGATAAACACGTACCTAACTAACAAAAACAGTACTCATTATAAGGAATTTAACTGATCGTGGGCGGAGATTTATAGAGGAAATATAAATAAAAACACTTTCTGGGAATAATTATTATGTGTGATAGTCGAAATATCAGAAATAAAAAAAGCCATCCTTTTCGGGATGGCTTAAATTGTAAAACAAATGCAAACCGATTAACGTGCGTATTTGTAGGATTTACCCCAATAGCGGGCATTGTCACCCAAACCTTCTTCGATGCGGAGCAATTGGTTATATTTGGCTATCCGGTCGGAACGTGAAGCGGAACCAGTCTTGATTAAACCGGTATTCAGAGCAACTGCCAAGTCGGCAATGGTAGTATCTTCCGATTCGCCCGAACGATGGCTCATGACAGCGGTATAGGAAGCACGATACGCCATATTGACCGCATCAATCGTTTCAGTCAATGAACCGATCTGGTTAACTTTTACCAAAATAGAGTTGGCTACTTTCCGTTCGATACCCATAGCCAGACGTTTGGTATTGGTCACAAACAAATCGTCGCCAACCAACTGTACTTTACTACCAATGGTATCGGTTAAAAGTTTCCAGCCATCCCAATCATCTTCGGCCATACCGTCTTCGATGGAAATGATCGGATATTTGCTTGTCCAGTTTTTCCAATAATCCACCATTTGGGCAGGAGTTAACTTGTCACCGTTTGATTTCTTGAAATGATATACTTTTTCGTCGGTCAGATAATATTCCGAAGAAGCCGGGTCAAGAGCCAGGTAAATATCTTCGCCGGGCTTGTAACCAGCTTTTTCAATTGCCTGAAGAATAACAGTCACTGCTTCTTCATTCGATTTCAGGTTGGGAGCAAAACCACCTTCATCACCAACGTTGGTAGAGTATCCACCAGCTTTCAATACTGATTTCAGATTGTGAAATACTTCTGCGCCCATGCGTAAAGCTTCTGAGAAACAAGTTGCACCAACAGGCATGATCATGAATTCCTGGAAGTCGATGCTGTTATCGGCATGTGATCCGCCGTTGAGGATGTTCATCATCGGGATAGGAAGCGTATTGGCATTTACACCACCGACATAGCGATATAATTCCTGTCCGGTCACTTGGGCTCCGGCTCTTGCAACAGCCAAAGAGACACCGAGAATAGCATTAGCGCCGAGATTGCCTTTGTTGGGTGTACCATCCAGTTCAAGCATACGGGCATCAATGGCGTTCTGATCGGTAACATCAAAACCACATAATTCGTCGTTCAAAATGGTATTAACGTTGTTTACAGCCTGTAATACGCCTTTACCCATGTAGCGGCCTTTGTCATTGTCGCGCAATTCAACTGCTTCATGCACGCCGGTTGATGCTCCCGAAGGAACGATAGCGCGGCCCACTGCTCCGCTTGAGGTATATACATCTACTTCCACAGTAGGATTACCACGAGAATCAAGCACCTGACGGCCTACTATTTTTACTATTTGTCCCATAACAAAATTTATTTTAAATTATTATTGATTTACTTTCTATGAATGAAACTTATTTTTGTTGATCCATATTTACAGAACGGCAAAGATAAAAAAAACCATCGTATCATTTACACAAACTTTTTGATTTTGCCTTTAAGTCTGTTGCCGTCTTCATATCATACAGTTAGTTTGCCACAGGCAGGTACAAAAACAGGTTTTCCTTGATTAAGGAAAACCTGTTTTCAATATGTTGAATAGCATTATTCTTGCTTTGCAGCTTCCATAGCGGCTGCCGCCCTTGTGGTGCGGACAGATACAACCGGGGTTTCCTTGTCCGCGACAAATTCAAATTTTTTCGCTGAAATATCGCCTACGCGGAAGGATTTTCCGATTCCCAGCTCGGTAACATCCACTTCTATTTCAGCAGGAATATCTTTAGTTAAGCCTTTCACAGCCAGCTTTCTTTTTTCCAACACCAATTTGCCGCCTTCACGTACTCCGGTAGAAGATCCCGTCAGTTTAACAGGAATTTCTACTGTTACAGGTTTGTTATCCGATACTTCGTAAAAATCGGCATGCAACAACTTGTCTGTTACCGGATGAAATTGCAAATCTTTAATAATGGCATTGTATGTCTTGCCGTCAATATCAATGTTTACGACACGAACCATAGGAGTGAAAATCAATCCGCGAAAATCACCTTCAGCAACATAAAAATTAACATTTTCTTTCCCTCCGTACATGGCACATGGAACAGCTTCCTGCGCCCTGATTGCTTTTGACGATTTTTTTCCTATTTCCTTACGTAAAGTGGCTTTTAATGCAATTGATTCCATTTTCTTATTATCAATATTCTTTTGAGGGCGCAAAGGTAATAAAAATGTTAATACAAAAAATAATTATAAATAAATTCGTAAATAACTTTCTTCTTGAGATGAATGTGTCAAAAAGAAGAAAAATTATGCGGCACTATTTAGCCGACTTTTTACAAACCATCACATTAAAGTCATATCAAATGCAGCTATTTATATTTCATGCCCGTAACCCGACACGATTTTAATTTTGCTGTATCCTCCCTGTTGCGGAATAACCTGTATTTGTGTTCTGATACGTTCTTTGAGCGCCTCCACATGTGAGATAATGCCGATGGATTTACCATTTGCCTGGAGGTTTTCAAGGGCTGTGATGGCCACATCGAGTGTGTCTGCATCGAGCATTCCGAAGCCTTCGTCGATAAATAACGAATTGATCTGGGTTTTACGACTGGCTAATTCAGAAAGTCCCAGAGCCAAAGCCAGGCTGACTAAAAAACTCTCGCCACCCGACAGACTTGTCATAGGGCGGACAATATCTGCCTGGTAGCGGTCGACGATTTGTAATTCCAGATCACGATCGGGAGTTTTCTGGATGATGTATCGTTCGGTCAATTTTCGGATATGCCGATTAGCTAATTGTACTAATCGCTCGAGTGTCAATCCCTGAGCAAAACGGCTAAATTTTTTCCCATCGGCTGAACCGATTAGTTTTGATAATTTATCCCATCGGGTAACCTCCTTGCGTTGATCATCCATTTCGGCAGCCAATTGCCGGTATGCTTCCCGATTGTGTTCTTCAGTAGCAATAATCTGACGCACACGGCCTGTTTCCTGATGTAATTCCGTGATAGAACGCTCCAAAGTTTCAATACGGTCAGCCAGTGCCTCTGGCGTTTCGTCCGTTAATTGTTTTACTTTTTCGGCATGGAGTTCCGTTTCTGTTTCGCGAAGCAGACGGGCAATAGCCGTACGTTGTCTTTCCGATTCCTGAAACAAACCGTCAATCCGGTCAGCTTCCGTGTCGGGCATAATGTATTGCCTCAGTATTTCGAGCGATCCGATTCCCTGGGACTGAATATCCCGTAGAAGTGTTTCCGACAATTGCGTAACCTGTTGTTGCATGCGTTGTTCATCCGCAATCAGTTGTGTATGCCTGTCACGCGCTATTTCTAGTTCTTTTTGCTTGTCTGTTGCCTCGCGTTGCAACGCTTCGTTTTTTTCTTTTGTCGATTGTACTGCCTGCGACAAACGTTGCCGTTCAGCCTTGGGTTCCTTGTTGCCAAAAGCTGCAAAGCGCATATCCTTCATTTGTTTCAGCTCATCCTGAATCGAAGTGAGTTCATCCGATAAGCGTTTAACCTCTGATTCTTTATCCAGGAGATTTTTCCGTATATTATGGAGGCTGGTTTTGGTTTCACTCAATACAAGTTTTTTTTGCTGTAACTCGTCTTTTTTGCCGAGAAATGCAGCCAGCCGTTTCTGCAGATCCGGCAGAATACCTCGGCTTTCCTCCATGCGGAATATGATCTGGTATGGTTCAAGCATTTCCGACAAATCATCGGTTAATGTTGTACGGGTATTTTCCAGCGTTTTTATTTCGGATTGTAAACGGGTCAGCGACATCCGGGCGTATTCCAGTTTCAATGTAGCCTGATCAGTATCGCCTTTTATACCGGTAGCTTCTTCTTTTAATCTGCTTACTTTTGTTTCAAGCTCCCGTTTCTGTTTCTCAAGATTTCGTATGGTATTTATTTTCTGGCTAATTGCCTGATAGCTGTCTTTCTTGGTTTTAATGATCGCGGCGATAACATCCGGCCGTTCAATATCCAATGATTTGGGTAATTGTTGATTGATGGTTGCGAAAGTATCCAGGATTTTTATCCGGTCTTCGTCACTTTTTTTCTGTTGTTCTTTGACATTGTCCGATTGATTTTTCAATGTTTGCAGCCCGGTTTTCAGGTCGCTAAGTTGTTGTGCCAACAAGTCGCTTTTTTGTTGCTGTACATCCCTTTTTTGTTCGGCTTCGTTGCTTTGAGCTTTGTAATTGCCTTCGACAAAAGGATGGTGTGTAGAGCCGCATAACGGACACACTTTTCCCTGCTGTAATTTTGCGCGGTCATCTTCATATTTGCCGATCAGGAATTGTATGCGCACATTCTCCTGCAAAACCGACAAATATTCTTTAGCCTGTTCGTATTCGGCGGACAATTTTTCCAACCTGACCGTTTCCCCGACAATTTGCGTTTCCAGTGATTGTTCCTTTGCTGCAAGTTCCCGGGTATTTTTTACAGCAAGCGTTGCCATTCCGGACAATTCGAATTGACGTTCGCACAAGCTGATCAGGCCGGGAAGCTCTGCCGCTTCGTGTTCGCACTCTTCCAGTGTCTTTCCGGACAATACCTGAACGTATTCGCCGTCTAACTGTTTCACCTGTTCCATGGCTTCATCCGAAAATTTTCGGTTGGTTTCGCGTTTTCCGGAAAGGTTTTTCAGATGATCTGTCTCCGTCTGTTCCTGTTGAAGAAACATCTGCTGTTCGGTAGTGATCTTCTCCTTCAGTGCCGTTATTTCATCTAGTTTTTCCAGATGATATGCAATGACAGGAATCGTACGTTCCAGCTCTGCTTCATGTGCATGCAAGGTGAGCCATTGCTCCAATCGCTCTATCTCATCGGTTAAGGCGATTACTTCCGCATCTTTTTCCTGTGCGTCCTTTTGCATGTTTCGATACGACGAAGCTGCCGAATCAGTCAATTCAACAGCCCGGACAACTTGTCGGGTTTTATTTTCAATCTGAACATCCTGCTTCTCGATATCGATAATCAGTGGTTCATTTTCCTGTTGCTGGCGGATAGCTTCCCGATAGGTTGCTTCCGAATCGGACAAACATCGAGATGCTGATTCAAAAGCTTCGTTCAATCGTGGTAAAGCCTCTTCAAGCTTGTGGATATGCTGGCGTATATCACTGACGTTTTTGGCATAAAGGTCTATCTCTGTCAAAACGGTTCTAAAACCCGACACCTTCTTATGCCGGGCTAATTGTTCGAATGACGGACGATTTATTTCGTATTGTGCCTGGAATGCATCTGATTCCGATTGTAATTGCAACTTTTTTACCTGTAGTCTTCCAATTCTTTCGTGCCATTGTATTTGCGTTGAGTATTTGGTTTTTTCCGTTGTCAATATTTTCTCCCGGGTTGTTAATTCATCCAAATGCTCATGATGTGCTGCCAGTTCTTCTTCTGTTAACAAATGTACATCACCTAATCGTGATTCCATTTGTTGTAGGTTGATGTGTTCTGTTTTTGATTTTTCAAATACAAATTTGGAAATTTCCGAGTAAATACCCGTATCGGTTATTTTTTCGAGCAGTTCACTTCGATCACTTTCATTAGCTTTCAGAAAACGGGTGAAATCACCTTGTGAAAGTACCACAGATCGGAGAAACTGGTTGTAGTCCAATCCACAGGTTTCTACTATTTTCTGTTGGACAGCGCTTAACGGATGGCTTACAATTATTTCGTTTGTCGAGGCATCACAAAGTTCCATTTTAGGTGTTTGCAATGTGCCATCAGCCTTGCCACGGCTACGCTTAATCGTCCACTTTGATCTGTAAATCAAATTATTTGCTTCAAATTCCACTTCGGCATAGGATTCGCCCGTATGACGAGTCATACATTCGTATGCATCCTTATCGTGGCGGTGTACACGTCCGTATAGCGCTACAGTAATTGCGTCCAGAATAGTTGTTTTACCGGCGCCAGTGGGTCCGGTGATGGCAAAAAGGTTGCTTTCGCTGAAAGGCGGTTGATCGAAATGAATTTCATGTACCCCTTTCAGTGAATTAAGATTCTGGAATCTGACACTGACGATTTTCATAGGATGTATTTCATGTTACTCACGAATAATCGAACATTGAATATTATCGTAATTTTCATAAACCCAATTCTAAAATAATATTCAAAACATCGATTACATAAACAAGGGTATTAGGCTTGTTATTTTATCCGAATCCTGTAGTCAGCATGATGCTGACTACAAATACGTTTTCAAAGAATTAAGCCTTCTATTTATATTGCTGACAAAGTTAGGCCAAATATTCGTATGCAAGTGAAAACCGAATAGTCAAAAAAACATGAACATATCATTATTTTCGTACTTTTGTAAGCTATTTATTTAAAATCATGGCATGTTGTAATCCTTTCCGGAACGTAAAATCAACTTTCTCCTTATTGAAAATATGGGTTTTTGCGGTTGTTATTTTTTGCTATTTTCATATTCCTGTATCAGCCAAGGATCTGACTGCGCAACCGGATAGCAACATTGTCTACGTGTTTGACCTCAAAAAAGAGATTGGTCCGGCCACATGGCGTACGACCATGCATAGCATCGACCGCGCTGTTGCGATGCATGCACGGCTCATTATCATCCATATGAATACATACGGTGGGATGGTCGACGCGGCTGATTCCATCCGTACCAAAATACTCAATTGTCCTATTCCCGTGTACGTGTTTGTGGATAACAATGCCATTTCGGCAGGAGCGCTGATTGCCATAGCCGCCGACAAAATCTATATGCGCGAAGGAGCCAGTATGGGCGCTGCTACTGTGGTGCACCGGACCGGTGAAGCTGCTCCGGATAAATACCAGTCATTCATGCGATCGATGATGCGGGCTACAGCCGAAGCGCACGGCAAGGATACGATCATTCACGGCAAGGATACAACCTACCGGTGGAAACGCGATCCGATCGTTGCTGAGGCGATGGTTGATCCAAGGGTTTCGATCAAAGGGGTAATTGATTCCACCAAAGTATTGACACTGACGGTAGAGGAAGCCATTGCATTGCGTTATTGCGAGGGTAAAATGGAAAAGATAGGAGATATACTGAAAGCCAATCATATGGAAGATTACCAGGTAACTTACCATGTGCTGACCCCGTTGGAAAAAGTAATCCAATTCCTGATTAACCCGTATTTGCAAAGTATCCTGATCATGTTGATTATCGGCGGGATCTATTTCGAACTACAAACGCCGGGTATCGGGTTCCCTTCGGCTGTGGCCGTTATTGCGGCTTTATTGTATTTTGCGCCGTTATATCTCGAAGGTCTTGCCAATCATTGGGAACTGCTGATCTTTTTCACAGGCTTGGTATTGATAGCGGTTGAGATATTCGCCTTGCCCGGATTCGGAGTCGCCGGTATTACGGGAATTATTCTGATGGTACTTGGTCTCAGCCTTGCTATGGTAGATAATATTGTTTTCGAGTGGGATTTTGCTGCAGGCTTAGCTGCTGTTTTCAAATCCATATGCATTGTTGTTGCTTCGGCAGCTATGGCTATGGTACTTTCGATATGGCTTGGCAGATCTTTTTTCAATAATCCTCGTTTAAAAAGGGTTATGCTCCAGGCCGAACAAAGAAGCGCTGACGGATATGTCAGTTTCGATGACCTTTCCGGATTAATCGGTACAACTGCAACAGCGCGTTCCATGCTTCGGCCGGCCGGAAAAATAGATATCGACGGTAAGTTATACGATGCCATCTGCGATATCGGATATATCAACCCCGGCGAGAAAGTAAGAATAATCCGTTACGAAACGGGGCAATTGCATGTAATCAAAACCAGTTAACATACATTTAATAAAATCAAATAATATATGTCGGATATTAATATTTTGTTATTAACCGCTGCCGGATTGGGTTTTACACATACCATCTTCGGTCCCGACCATTATGTGCCGTTTATTGTCATGTCCAAAGCCCGGGGGTGGAGCCTCGGCCGCACATTGATTACCACGTTGTATTGTGGGGTGGGACATGTGGCCAGTTCGGTTCTTATCGGCTTTATAGGAATTGTGTTGGGTATCGGCATATCACATATCGAGGGATTCGAATCGGTCCGCGGAAGTTTAGCCGGATGGGCATTCTTTATCTTTGGTTTTTGTTACATGGCTTGGGGGATATTCAAAGCTATTAAAAATAGGCCACATACGCATGCTCATTTACATAAGGGTGGCGAAGTCCATTTACACGAACATACACACTATACCGCACACGTTCATGTGCACGAAAAGGCTACAAAAAGCCTCACTCCATGGGTTTTGTTTATCATATTCGTACTGGGGCCGTGCGAAATACTTGTTCCTTTGTTGATGTACCCTGCAGCACAACACAGTATCAGTGGAATGACTGCTATTATTTTGTTGTTTTCCACAGTAACCGTTTCGACGATGTGTGCTGCCGTGACCGTGGGCTATTATGGGTTGAAAATCCTTCCAACAGCCAATATTGACCGTTTCATGCATGCTATTGCCGGAGGAACAATTTGCCTGAGTGGATTTGCAATATTATTCCTGGGGTTGTAGAACATAAGTTTTGGAAATCTGTTAGCAACACTGTAGGCTATTGTATCATTAAGTATCCTATATATCCATTTGATTTTTATTTTATGCGCTTTGCCCGCCTGAATGGCGTAATCGGGCAGGCGCTCATTGTTAATTTTCAATTGTCCATTTTCAATTACTTGAAATGTCCTATAACTTTTCTTTTTTTGACGAACTTATTGACCGGAAAAATACCCATTGTATTAAATACGACATTTTAAACAACGTATTCGGAGAACCCGATGTGTTGCCCTTATGGGTAGCCGATATGGATTTCCGGGTAGCAACCGAAATATTCGACGCGGTCAAAACCCGGGCGGAACATGATATTTATGGTTACACTTTTCACCCCCCGTCCTTTTTCGAAGCGGCTGTCAATTGGGTACGCCGCCGTCATGGCTGGACAGTGGAACCGGAATGGACTTCTTTTTCACCGGGCATAGTACCTGCACTCAATCTGGCTGTACTGGCTTATACTAATCCCGGAGACAAGGTAGTCGTGCAAACCCCTGTTTATCCGCCATTTTATACCGCTGTTGAGAATCACAATCGCGAAATTGTCCGTAATCCGCTTGCAAAAGTCGGTAACAATTACGAAATGGATTTCGACCATTTGGAAAAGGTAATTGACAGGAGTACCAAGATGTTGATATTGTGTCACCCGCACAATCCTGTGGGGAGAGTGTGGACACAAAAGGAATTGGAGCGTCTGGCGGATATTTGTGTGCGGCATCGTTTAACAGTGATTTGTGACATGATCCATTCGGACTTGATACTCAATGGTAATCCATGCCCTTCGCTTGCCGATATTTCGGACGAAATATCAGCGCAGACCGTTTCATTCATCGCACCGAGTAAAACATTTAACCTTGCCGGATTGAGTTCTTCATTGATGTTCACATCAAATCCTGAATTAAAAGCGAAGTTCGATACGACAATGGACAACCTGCATATTGGACTGGGGAATATTTTCGGAACCGTTGCTTTCGAAGCGGCATATAAATATGGAGATACTTGGTTGGACGGCTTACTGGCATATCTGAATGCAAATTTCGACATTCTTGACAAGTGGGTGAACGATATGCCCTTCGTTCAATATACCCGTTCGCAGGGAACTTACCTGGCGTGGCTCGATTTTTCGCCTTCGGGACTATCGGGAGAGGAACTGTATGACAAAATCATACATCGGGCAAAAGTGGGATTGAACAAAGGCATTGAATTCGGACCTGAAGGAGCGTCCTTCATGCGCATCAACCTTGGATGCCCGGCCTCGGTCGTACGACAGGCTCTCCGGCAAATCGAAGAAGTATTTAACGGTTGAAAAACAGATTGTAAAAGGTATTTTGTATTTGCTTCTATCAGGTTCTATTGAACTCTGACAGAGCATGGATATTCTTGATAAAAGCTACTTTCTGATACTCCAATCAAATCCGTCCTTGCGGTCTTTTACCTCAATACCTAAATCATTAAGCATATTGCGGATGTTGTCCGAAGTTGCGAAATCTTTATTCGCTTTGGCTTGCATGCGTATTTCGAGGACATGATTCACCAGTCCGTTCACCAATTCCATTTGATTGTCGGCTTGTTTTTCATCTTTTAACCCCAGGATGTCAAAGGCGAAATCGTGATAAATCTTTTTCAACTGTTGCAGATCGGTTTCCGAGAGAGTTTCCTTTCCGTCATTGACCAGGTTGATTATCCGCAATCCATCAAAAAGATGCGCGATCACCATCGGACTGTTGAGATCATCATTCATTGCCGAGTAACACTTCTGCCGGATATCGGAAATCTCTACCGTACTTTTTCCCGAAGGTTTCAGTTTATCCAGGGTCTGTATGCCCGCCATCAGACGTTGCAAGCCTTTCTCGGAAGCTTGTAGTGCTTCATTGCTAAAATCGACCGTACTGCGATAATGCGCCTGAAGGATAAAGAACCGTACGGCCATCGGACTATATGCTTTTTCGAGCATTTTATGCGAACCGGTAAAGAACTCATCCAGTGTGATAAAGTTTCCCAATGATTTCCCCATCTTTTGCCCATTGATGGTAATCATGTTGTTATGCATCCAATAACGTACTGTTTCATGTCCCCATGCGGCCGTCGACTGTGCTATTTCGCACTCGTGATGCGGAAATAGTAAGTCCATTCCGCCTCCATGTATATCGAATATTTCGCCAAGATATTTGACACTCATAGCCGTACACTCAAGATGCCATCCCGGGAAACCGTCACTCCACGGCGAAGGCCACCGCATAATATGCTCCGGAGTCGCTTTTTTCCATAAGGCAAAATCAAGCGGGAAACGTTTTTCGTCCTGTCCGTCCAAATCGCGTGTCTGCGCAACCAGATCATCCATTATCCTACCTGACAATTCTCCATATGTGTGATCTTTAGCATATTTTTTAAGATCAAAATACACAGAACCATTGCTCTCATATGCATAGCCCGCATCCATGATTTTTTGTATCAATAAGATCTGTTCGATGATATGTCCCGATGCATGGGGTTCGATACTGGGTGGCAATACGTTAAGCTGCTCCATATTGTGATGGTAACGATTGGTAAAGTATTGCACCACTTCCATGGGTTCTAATTGTTCCAGCCGGGCTTTTTTTTCAATTTTATCATCCCCGCTATCGGCATCATTTTCCAGGTGCCCTACGTCTGTGATGTTCCGCACATAACGGACCTTGTACCCGATATGAGTCAGGTAACGAAATAGTAAATCAAACGTAATAGCCGGCCGTGCATGTCCCAGGTGGGCATCGCCATATACAGTCGGGCCGCACACATACAATCCGACATGAGGAGGATTGAGCGGCTCGAATTTTTCCTTTGTCCGGCTTAAACTATTGTGAATATATAGGTTTTGAGTCATTGTTTTTATATTTGAAGGAAGGTTCTGTTGATTTAGAAAAGTCCGTGCAACTGGGCGTCAATACGGTTAATGATGACATTCAGATCTTCGGGTTTTTCATCAAAATGCACGGAATCAACATCCACTACAAGAATTTTACCCAGAGTGTACTGGCCGATCCAGTCTTCATAACGTTCGTTGAGTTTGCTGAGATAATCCAGGCGTATACCGCTTTCATAGGCACGTCCTCTTTTCTGGATCTGCCGGACCAGAGTGGGCACCGATGCCCGCAGGTAAATCAACAGGTCGGGAGGCTGGATGAATGCGGTCATTTTATCGAAAAGTGAACGGTAAGTACTGTAATCGCGCATGCTCATCAAGCCCATAAAATGCAGATTGGCAGCAAAAATGTATGCATCTTCATATATAGTACGGTCCTGGACAACAGTCAATCCCGAATTCCGGATTTCCTGTATCTGTCCGAAACGCTCGTTCAAAAAGTACACCTGGAGATTAAACGACCAGTATTGCATATCATCGTAAAAATCATCCAGATACGGATTGTCGTCGGCATTTTCATAATGGGCTTTCCAACCATAATGTTTGGCCAGCAAGGCTGTAAGGGTGGTCTTCCCCGAACCGATATTTCCGGCTATAGCAATATGCATGGTTATGACATGTTTATATTCAAAAAAGAAGCCAAAGATAATGATTTTTTCAGGAATGTTTTCCAACAGATGTTTTGTTAGCCCCATTTAACTATCTTTGTCAGATAAGCCAAACTTAAGATATGTTTTTGTAAACAATATGATATACGACTTTGAACAGTGCAGTGCAGTTATTGAAGAACAGTTGAAAAAATTGGCGATCGGGCAGAAAAAACCGGTCAACCTTTATGAACCGGTAGTCTATGTGCTGGATGCCGGGGGAAAACGTATCCGTCCCGCGCTTACATTGATGGCATGCAACCTTTTTAACGACAATATCCGGCAAGCTTTAATGCCGGCCATCGCTCTTGAGGTATTTCACAATTTCACCCTGATGCACGACGATGTGATGGACAAAGCAGATGTACGGCGCAACCGTCCCACAGTTCATAAACGCTGGTCGGAAAGCACCGCAATACTGTCGGGCGATGCCATGATGATATTGGCATATCAATACCTCTGCCAGTCACAACCGGATATTTTGCCGTCATTGCTGGAAATTTTCAGCCGTACTGCTTTGGAAGTTTGCGAAGGCCAGCAATATGATATGGATTTTGAATCGCGCATGGATGTATCCATTGACGAATACCTTCATATGATACGGCGCAAGACGGCTGTATTGCTGGCAGCCAGCCTAAAAATGGGTGCATTGTGCGGTGGGTCTGACACACAGAATGCAGAACTGCTCTACCGTTTTGGTATATCGTTGGGATTAACTTTCCAGATTCAGGATGATTGGCTTGACGTATATGCCGATCCTAAAGTATTCGGGAAAGCCATAGGCGGCGATATTCTTAGCCGTAAGAAAACTTATTTATTGCTCACTGCTTTCGAAAAGGCAGGTGACGAAGATCGCACCCTATTATCCGCTTTGTTGCTGGATGACGGGTTGGCACCTGAAAAAAAAATACAGCAAGTAAAATCCATTTATGAACGATTGAATGTCGGCGATATTGCTAGGGAAGCTATGGCATCGTATGATCGACAGGCAATGGAATACCTGCAACAAGTAAAACTGCCGGACGAATCGCGCAAGAATGAGTTGAAAAAGCTGGCGAAAATGTTGCTGGGACGGGCTAAATAAAATCATCCAGTAATAATCGTGAACCAAAATCTGACACAATTACTTGAAGGATTTCTCGGATTGTTTTATCCGAATATCTGTGCCTGTTGTTCGACAAGCTTGATGCATGGTGAATCGTATGTTTGCAGCCATTGCCTTTATGACCTGCCGGCGACTAACTTTTATAAAGAAAAAGATAATCCTGTAGTACAGATATTTTGGGGACGGGTATCGGTGGAATATGCCACAGCCAACTATTTTTTCAAAAAGGGTAATCATGTGCAACATTTGATCCACCAGATCAAGTATCGTGGACAAAAGGAGATAGGTGAAATGCTGGGCAGGGAAATGGGTAAGAATCTTTGCGTATCACATTTCAATACGGCAGATATGGTTGTTCCGGTTCCCCTGCATCCGCAAAAACTCCGCAAACGGGGCTATAACCAAAGCGAATGGATTGCGCGGGGTGTATCCGAGGCAATGAAAAAAACATTAGATACCACGACATTAATCCGGCATTCGACAACCAGTAGTCAAACCCGGCGGAAACGTTTTGATCGTTGGGAAAATGTCGATTCAGGTTTTGGGCTTTCCAATCCTGTCAATTTTGCAGGAAAACATGTTCTATTGATCGACGATGTGATCACTACTGGGGCAACACTCGAAGCCTGTATTCATGCAATTCAAAAGTCGGATGGTGCAAAAGTCAGTGTTGCAACCCTTGCAGTTGCCTCATAAGCTGAGTCATTCTATAATTTTTGGTTATCAATAAAAGGTTAATCCATTATTCAAAAAGAAAATGAATATAGAAGAATTGCGCAAATACTGCCTCTCGCTAAAAGATGCGACGGAAGATATGCCATTTGAGGACGAGTATCTTATTTTCAGGATATTTGATAAATGGTTCGCTGTAATTCCCTTAAATGATCCGGAATTAAAAATATCGGCAAAATGCGATCCTGCGAAAGCCGTTGATTTGCGCGAACGCTACCATTCTGTGGAAGCTGCCTGGCATTTCAATAAAAAATACTGGAATAGTATTACACTTAATAGTGACATGGATGACGAAACTGTAAAATATTGGATTAGACATTCGATAGAAGAAGTAGTGAAAAAACTACCTAAAAAAACACAAACGGAATATTGGGAAAATAAGTAACCCATGAGCTGCAAAATTAACTGCTAAGTCGTGCAAAAAGGATGATTTTTTGATGCGCATGTTCTCCTTTTTAAAAGGGCATAAAAAAAACTATATAAATAGTCTTAAAATAATAAGAATTTAAAAAGTATTATTATTTTTGAACTTTTATAAAATATATGAAACAGAAAACGATCAGGTTTTTGATTTTATCATCTTTAGTTTTTTTATATCTTCCTGCAACCACAGTTGAAAAATGAGCATGAACAACAGACACTTAGAATAAGTGTCTTAGTGGGCAGGATCCGAGTGCATTGTAAATAATGTATGCCAACTTTTTAATATTTAAAAGTGAAGCGACGAACATTTCTTTTTCTCCTTCTTTTCTTTTTTTCAGCTTTACTTCGTGCACAAAACATGGTTCCAAAATTCACCATCAGTGGTTACATGAAAGATGCAGGAAGCACAGAAAGTCTGATTGGCGCAAATGTCTATAACCGAACGGATATGGTTGGTACGGCCACCAATCAGTATGGGTTTTACAGCCTGACATTGCCTGCCGGAAATGTAGAAATATCCTATTCATATGTAGGTTATGCCACACAGGTATTGCACTTCAATCTGCAACGCGACACTGCTATCAATATCAACCTGGTTGGTTCGGTACGCTTGCAGGAAGTGAAAATCACAGCTGACAGGTCCGATCGTTTGCAGGAACGTACGCAGATGAGCGCCATGAATGTACCGATAGCACAAATCAAAGCCATGCCTGCGTTTTTTGGTGAAGTAGACCTGGTGACAGTGTTGCAATTGATGCCGGGCATACAGTCGGGCGGGGAGGGAAGCAGCGGTTTGTACGTCCGTGGAGGCGGCCCCGACCAGAACCTGATCCTGCTTGACGGGGTGCCGATATATAATGCGTCGCACTAGTTCGGGTTCTTTTCGGTATTCAATGCCGACGCCATTAACAATGTGGAAATCATCAAGGGCGGATTTCCTGCACGTTACGGAGGCCGTACATCGTCGGTACTCGATATCAGCATGAAGGAAGGAAATATGAAAAAATTTCACGGTGAAGGCGCTGTTGGAATCCTATCTGCTAAAATGACTTTCGAAGGACCAATATGGAAGGACCACACATCGTTTATCGTGTCGGCAAGGCGTACCTATATCGATATATTGGCTGCGCCACTCATTGCAATGGCCAACAAACAGGATGAGTATAGCAATTACAGGCTGGGTTATTTTTTTTACGACCTGACAGCAAAGATTAATCATAAATTTTCAGACAGGGATCGCATTTACCTGAGCGCCTACATGGGTGATGATAAGTTCTACTCCAAAGAAGAATATACCAGTAGTATTAATACTCACTATAGTATATACGACTCGGCATTGAAATGGGGTAACCTGACGGCTGCGTTCAGATGGAATCACATTTTCACCAACAAGTTGTTTGCCAATGTTACCGCAACGTATAGCCGTTACCGGTTCCTTACCGGCGCGGACGAAAGCGGCTCGTACACAAATATCGATATGACGCTTAATCCGCCCCAATGGGTGACAACAACCGAATATTATGGAATGGAATATGATTCCGGCATAAAGGATTGGAGTGGGAAAATAACATTGGACTACATCCCTTCGCCCAACCATTACATCCGCACCGGGGGAAACCTGATATACCATACATTCAATCCCGGTGTGTTAGCCTACCAGGAACAAACATCAATAACAAAATATGACGACAGGAGGTTTTGCAGTTTTGAATACAGCGCCTACCTCGAAGATGATATCCGGCTGACCCGTCGCCTGAAAGCGAACGTGGGATTACATTGGTCGGGCTTTACAGTTGGAGATGAGTTTTATAATGTTTGGCAACCGCGTGTTTCAGCGCGTTACTTGTTGACCGACCGGTTGTCGGTGAAAGCATCATATTCGCGGATGGCCCAATATGTACACCTGCTGTCGAATTCAAACGTCGGTTTGCCTATGGACCTGTGGGTACCCACCACCGAATTGCTCAAACCGCAACAGTCCGACCAGGTAGCTATCGGATTTGCCCGGAATTTCAGGGAAGAATATGAAATAAGCCTGGAGGGGTATTATAAGACAATGAGTCATGTGATGGAATATAAGGAGGGCGCTACATTTTTCGACGTTAGTTCGGGCTGGGAACACAAAGTATTACAAGGTGAAGGTCGTAGTTACGGTATGGAATTGTTTGTGCAGAAAAAGGCAGGCTCGTTTACCGGATGGGTGGGATACACACTTTCGTGGACCGACCGGCAGTTTGACGAAATCAACGGGGGCGAACGTTTTTATTATAAATATGACCGCCGTCACGACATCAGCCTGGTGCTGGTGAAACGGTTTGGTGAAAATATTGAATTGTCCGGCACGTGGGTATTCGGATCGGGTAATTGCGTTTCCATGCCTGTTGGCGTTTACACGGCAGCTAATCCGGTAACAGGAAATTACCGGATTTATCCTGTATTCGGATATAAACCGAATACTCGCCAACGTATATACGATTATACCAGAAAATCCGAATATTACGATTATGGCAAACGCAACAGTTACCGGATGGCGCCTTACCATCGCCTCGACCTGAGTGTCAGCTTTATAAAAAAGAAAAAGTGGGGTGAACGCCGTTGGATTATTGGCATATACAATGCTTATTGCCGTAAAAATCCGTTTTATATTGATATTGCAAGGGAAATCAAGGCAGTTGACGAAACAGTCTCCCAAAAATATGTATACAAGCAATACAGCCTGTTTCCCATCATACCTTCCGTCAGTTACCAATTCAAATTTTAACCGTCATGAAGTATATTCATAATTTTTTTTCATCCCTGGTGCTTTTGGCAGGTTTTACATACATCTTGTTTTTCTCTGCCTGCGAAGATGTTTTCACCAAAGAAATCCAAGTGGATGTAGCGGGTTCTCCTCCCAAATTAGCCGTAACCGCAGTCTTAGACACTGACAGCCTCATCGTTTCCATTGCCGAAGGGCGTTCTTTGGTTGCTTATGCCGACTGGCGTACTTTAAATGAGCCTATTGTCAGCAACGGCATCATTGAGTTGTATGAGGATGGCAGGCAAATACTTTCGGCGTCGAACCGGTTTGATATTTCAATGCGTGAGGATAGCACAAACGGTTACCGGGCTACATTCAAAGGTTTTCCGAAAACCAAAGTAGGAAGCGTCTACCGGCTGAGAGTTGCACTGGATGGGTACGAAGCTGTGGAATCCACGGCTGTCATGCCGGAAGCGCCCATGGTCGGAAGTGTGGAAATAGATACCGCCCACATTGACCGAAAGACGTCTCGGTATGCATTAACGTCATTAAGTGGCGGTGGCTGGAGCAAGAAGCTGTACGATTATTACCCGATTAGTCTGCAATTAACCGACAGCCCGGATGAACAGGACTATTATTCATTTCAGCAGTTTGTTACCATCAAAGTAATCGGGGTGGAAGGTGTAGCCGACGAACAGAAAGACGACTTTATCCGGAGTTTTACTGCAAACGCCAGTCCGAGGACTTTTACCGGCAATATCAACCTTATACGGGACAATCCTGATTTTGAGGCTGAGATGTCGTTGTTCGAAAACGAGCAATATGATTTGTACGGGATAGATATGATGTTGCTTACTGATGCTACTTTTGCAGGAAAAACAACCGATATGATGTTATATACTTCTCTTGAGGAGTTGAATAATCCTAATAGTGTGCACTTCACTTCCACAGGAGTAGCATATGGTGGAGGGATAGTTGTTACCGTGGAAAAACAAAAAAGGCCTGATTACAATCCCGAAACGGATGGTCCAGAAATACAATGTACACAGCGAATTGAATTTGTGGTAAAACACGTTACCTCCGAGACATTCCGGTATTACCGCAGCCTTGCTTTACTGCAAAAAGGCATAGACTTTTTTACCGAACCGATGAATGCAAACTCCAACCTTGAAAACGGTTATGGCTGTTTTTCGGTAAGCAGCAGCATACGAGTTCATTTGTTGGATGATAAAAAGTTTTATTATAGGTAAAGCAAAATATATTGAATATTGATTTTATGTATGAGATTAATATTCAGCGAACTACTTTCCATTTACATGTGCAATAACATTTTGGAGCTTTGCTACTGGTTTCTACAACTAATCAGATTTATCTCCCGGCAACCCGATTAGTTCGGCCCATGCCATAACTGATCAAATTGGATGATGAAACCAATAAATCTATCACGCTTTTCAATTGAATTAAAAATTATTTGTTAGCGGTTTAGTGTGAAATACATTTACGATTTTATTTCTTTCTTAAGAGCCTGTTTAAAATTGGCAAAAATAGATAAAAGTGTTTCCGTATCCGCTGATAGTTACTTTCTTTGAAGTGACTAAAACCCAAAGATAAATGTATCAAACAGATTTAACGGAAACACAGTGGCAATTTATAAAGAAAGAGTTGAAAATCCAAGAGCGCAAGCGAAAACGGGTGCATGACAAATTGCAATATTTTTCTCAATTTGTATCTTTGTGCTGATAATAAACCTAATACCTTTCATCATGGATAAAGCATCACTCAAGTCATTAATGTTATCAGCCATATCAGAAGAATTGGATTTGTGGTTG
>JAVBNI010000054.1:0-5828 GCA_031551645.1 Bacteroidales bacterium
ATAAGTACCAACACTGGGATCTTCCTGACTCATGCCCATAGGCGCTCCGGGAAATCCTACTTTGGTCAGCCCGGTACGGATGCCATGTTGTCCGGTAAGAAAAGCTGCTCTACCGGCAGTACAGGATTGTTCGCCGTAATAGTCCAAGAACTTAAGCCCTTCCTTTGCCAAACGGTCGATATTAGGGGTTTCATAACCCATGATACCACCACTGTAGGTGCTTATATTGGTTATACCTATATCATCGCCAAAAATGACAAGGATATTGGGTTTCTTCGTTTGTTGCGCTTCCACTTTTTGAGGAATGACTGCTCCAACGGCTAAAATAGCACCAACTGCCACTATTTGACCACAATTTCTAAATTTTTCTTTTAGTCCCATTTTTTTAAATGATTAAAATATAATTAAATAACCAAATTTGTACTTTACAATTAAAAACACCTTTTTGAAAAAAAAGTTTGGTAATTTATCAAGATTATCTCTAACTGTTTGATTATAGGCTTAGTTTCCACACTATACAAAATGGTACATCTACGTCCAAAATCACTTGTTCCCGTTAATTAGAGTCTATCTATAAATTATAAATAAGTGTTTTTCAATTTTTTGGATGGTTAAATTTTTGTTTATCTTTGGGGTCTGAAAATGAAATTGTTTGAAGACTTGCGTATCAAATTCGAGCAGTCCGATTGGTCCCGTAATCCTGAATTTGGTTTGATAGACAGTATCTTGGAATCGCACCCTAATTGATAAAGCTCGTAGAATGCGATGTGCGTAAGGGCTGTAAGAACAGTGATTTTGGGCGTCAGGATATTCCCAGTGTGGAATAGATTGTCCGTGCGGCGCTTTACAAGGAGATTAAGAATTGGGATTACAGAGAGTTGGAGCATGATCAGACCGATTCGAGGATTTGCGAACAGTTTGTGAAAATCGATCCGTTACGCCCTTTCAGTTTTCATGATTTTCAAAAATACATCAGTAAAATAACCTCCGATAATTTGGACAAATTGCTGGTGGCGCTCAATAAAATCGCCATTTCACAGGGTTTGGAAGATTTGCAAAGCCTCCGTCAGGACAGCACGGTGGTGGAAACCAATATCCATTATCCGACTAACAATTCCTTTGGGACTGTATCAGGGAAAGTCACCGCCTGTTGGGTCATCTGCATGAAGAAGTCGAAAACTTTGATTATCGCGACTATACCAAAAATGCCAAGAAGACCTATTATCTGATCAATAATACCAAATCGGTCGACAAACGGGTTGACTTGTTTAAAAAACAATTAGTCACACTTATCAAGAGCATCAATCAGGTATCCAATGTGATAAAAAAAGCACATTTATAGCCAAACTCCCGGGGGAATGGTATTATGCGAATTGTTGTTGCGTCTTTTACCGTTGATGCAACAGATTTATTCGATGACCGAACGCAGGGAAATCAAAGCAGAAGTTGTACCCAACGATGAAAAGCTCTTCTCGATATACGAACTCCATACCGATATTATTGTCAAAGGCTGCCGTGAAGTACAATTTGGCCATAAGGTGAATCTGAGCACGGGCAAAAGTAACCTGATCCTGAGTTGTGAAACATTTAAAGGCAATCCGTCCGACAACAGTTTATACCGAAAAACGATCAACAAGTCGGTCGAATCCTACGGGATTGTTCCCCGCGACAGCGCTGCAGACGGGGGCTATGCATCCAAGGATAATTTGGCGTATGCACGGGGCAAAGGTATTGCCAATATTGTCTTCAACAAAATAGTAGGCAGTTTGAAGAATGTGGCAAGCAGTAAAGACATGGAGACCCGTTTGAAGAAATGGCGAAGCGGAATAGAGGCGGTTATCTCCAACTTCAAGAGGGGTTTTGACATGTTCCGTTGTAATTGGAAGGGCGAAGCCCATTTCAAGCAGAAAGCGCTTTGGAGCGCCATTGCCTACAATATCAAGGTGATGACCGATGGTATTTGATTATCCCGAATCAAATCCATTCTGTACCAGTTCAGGTAGCGCTCTTAACCAATTGGAATGTATTACCCGTTATATCGAATCGGAATCATATTGGCCTTTCTCAACTGAGGTGAATCATGCCTCAAGCGGCGAAAAAAGCAGTTTGAGCACAAACAGTTGACCGCAGTGGTCACTGATCCTCCTTATTATGATGCCATTGCTTATGCGGATATATCGGATTTCTTTTACGTGTGGCTGAAACGAACTTTAGGCGATATATATACTTTAAGCCTTTCCACGCCACAAACGCCTAAAACCGAGGAGTGCACCGCCCTTAAACATCTTCACGACAGTAATCTGGAAAAGGCAAAGAAACATTTTGAAGACAAATTATTAGAGATATTCAAAGCTGTAGAATACCAAACCTCTGATATGGTCAGCATCATGTTCGCTCACCAGAGCACGGAAGCATGGACAACCTTGTGTAACTCCATATTAGGAGCACGGATGAATATTACCGGCAGTTGGGCTACCGATACCGAAATGACAGGAGCCCTTAAAACAGACAAAGCATTTCTGGCATCATCGGTCACTGTTTCCTGCCGTCCGTCGCAGCGCGAAGGTTATGGCGCTTACAAGCAGGTGAAAACCGCCATCGAGGAGCGGGTAGCCCTTGAGGTGGACGAACTGTACCGGTTGGGTTTCCGTGGCGCCGATCTGTTAACCGCTTGTTTCGGGCAGGCAGTGAGCGAATTCGGTAAGTACGAGACGGTGGAAAAAGCTGATGGCAGCGTAGTAACCGTAGCCGAACTGCTTGAGATGGCGCGCGAGGCCGCTTTGAACGCACTGTTGAAAGGTTTCTCGGGCGACGAGTATACCAAATTCTATATCGGCTGGCTGCAACTGAACGGCTTGGGCGAAACCGATTTCGACGATGCCGCCAAATTTACCCGCATCGGGTTGACCATTAATGTGGATGACCTGTTTTCGCGTCATTTATTATCCAAAAAAGGTAACAAACAGGCATTGGCAACGTATAAGCAACGTATAGATGATAACAAATCATTGGGCGTAGACGCTTCCGATTGCCTGATCGACCGGGTGCACCGGGCAATGAGCCTGTACGGCGGCGACAACGACCGCGCCAAGCTGCTCCGGCATATCGCAACGGTAGCGCCCTCGCAGGAAAGTTCTTTCTGGCGGGTACTCTCTTCACTGAGCGAGTTGTTGCCTGCCTGCGACGACAAAACCCAGGTGGACGGCCTGCTGGCGAATAAGGACAACCTGTTGCGCGAAAGCCTCCGCGAATCACAACCAAAGGTAAAACAGGAGAATTTAGATCTTTGACATAAATTGTAATAAAGGGATGTCACCACGCGCATGTTCGTACCTCACATGCTTGGTTACAATGACGTGACCGATAATGTGCGCATTGTCAGGCACAAAGAGATGTCTCCACGCGTGTTCGTACCAATTTAT
Source organism: Bacteroidales bacterium (assembly GCA_031551645.1). Lineage (GTDB taxonomy): Bacteria > Bacteroidota > Bacteroidia > Bacteroidales > UBA4181 > JAIRLS01. Next base: position 3,423 of record JAVBNI010000054.1, read on the forward strand.
ATAAATTCTGATCCATAAATATTATAAATATTATATATTTGTCGAACGTTTCTGCAAATCGGAATTAGAAATGAAACTGACTTGCAGACATTCTGCAAATCGGAACTGAAATTAAAACCGGCTTGCAGACATTCTGCAAATCGAAACTGAAATTAAAACAGCTTTGCAGACATTCTGCAAATCGGAACCCAAAATAAAACCGTCTTGCAGACTTTCTGCAAATCAAAAACGAAAATATATTCTCATCAATAACATTAAAATAATAAGAGCCATGAAAATCAATAAACTGAATCTGATCAGACTTCGCAATGAAGAATTATTCCAATTTCTTGCCGATTTCAAGCGATTAGTGGAGGAATCGGGCGCCGGTGTATTAAACATCGAAGAATTGTTTGCTGTGTTTATCGTCCTTTTCGGGAAGCTGGATACTGCCCTGGATCATATCCGCAAGGACAAACATACGGAAAAGCTTGCCGATACCGATTTTATCCGCGATAATGTTTATTATGGTTTCGTGCAGTTGGCCAAGGCGTACCTTCGCAACATGCGCGACGATAAGGTACAGGCTGCAAAGAATATCCTGATCGTGGTGAATGCTTTCGGCGATTTTCGTAATAAACCTTATAACGAGGAAACAGCCGCCATCGGTAATTTCCTTGACGATATACGCGCCCGCTGCACTGCCGATGTCGAATTGCTTGGCGCTCAGGAATGGGTGGACGACCTGGCGGCTGTGAATCGCGAATTCAACGACCTGATGCAAATCCGTTTCGACGAAAAGGCGGAACGGGAATATATCAACCTGCGCGAAACCCGCCGCGAAGCCGAAAAGGTTTATACCGATGCCATCGACCGCATCAATGCATCCATAACGCTCAACGGCGAAGGTACGTATGCATCGTTTGTCAATAAACTGAACGAACGCGTGGAGTACAACAAAAATGTGATCGCCCAACGCAAAGGCCGGGCAAAAGCGAAGAAAGAAAAAGAAGCCGGGAATAATTGAGCGGAATAATCTGTACTTTTGTAACAAAGCCGCGCCATGGATCAATATCCTTTCGAAAATCTTTCAATACATCTTCTCATCCATTGAACATGATATTCCACAAAACATGATGGCCGGCTTTTCAAACGATGAAATATGTTTAAAATTGGATGATTCGGGCGAAAGCGGGAAGCTTTTTGAGTTTAGTTTCTGATTTCTGTGGATAATTACAGTATAATAAACAATCAGTTTTTATGAATGACAAAGCATACAAGGCATTAGGCGTATTTTTGGAACCCATGCGTTTATATGTGGTAAGTTCCATCCGGCAGTTTTATCCCAAAGAACCGTGGGAAGGCGTATTTTTTAAAAGGCTGGCCCCGACGAAGCAGGATACATGGAACAACGCTATCAAAGCCGGCAGTACGCCTGTCAACCTGATTGATTATAACAATCTCTCAGGGTTTTTCATAAGTTTCAAGGACGAACTCAGTAAGAGCCTTGGTCGCAATGAAGTCAATAATATGATCACATGGTTCAACGAATTGAAGGAAGCTCGCAATAAATGCCAGCATTTCCGGGAATTAACCGGCAGCGAAGAGCAAAACCTGTTCATGACCATGGAAAAGATTGCCGCTATACTGAAAATGGACGAGTTGGTTACGGAACTGGAAAATATACAAACATCGAACCAGGCGCCCAACATTGAAATCCCCCAGGCAACCGTGCCGGTGGACGATGTACATGATGATATTACAGACGAAAAGACGTTGCTCACCTCATGGTTCAACAACGTTACGCCCCATTACGACATCCGCCAGGGTGCGTTGGACGAATCGGTCTTTGCAGCCAACCTGGCCGAAGTAGCCCTGGGCAACGGCAGGGAAGTATACCAGAACCAGGCATTGTTTTTCCAGAAGACATACGTCACGTCAGGGCTGAAAAACTTAGCCAACCGGGTAATCAGCGCTTTAAACGACGAAGAAACCGAAAACCGTATCGTATCGTTGCAAACCGGTTTTGGCGGCGGTAAAACGCACAGCCTCATCACTCTCTACCATATCGCCAAAGCCGGTAAAAGCCTGCAATCGTCGGACTACACCAAAAATATCTTCGGCTCAGGTTCCATGCCCGCTTTTGATAATGCAAAAGTGGCCGTGTTTACCAATACCACCAACGACCCTACGCAAGGACGGCAAACGGATGACGGCCTGACCATCCGTACCCTGTGGGGCGAACTGGCATACCAGCTTGGTGGACGGGAAGCATATGAGATTATCAGGCAAAACGACGAAGCCCGGACTGCACCCAAGGGACTTTTTAAAAAAATATTGCAGCAGTCAACGCCTTGCCTGCTGTTGATCGACGAACTGGCCGACTATTGTGTCAGCGCGTCGGCAGTAATTGTTGGCTCCAGCAAC
>JAVBNI010000148.1:0-23389 GCA_031551645.1 Bacteroidales bacterium
GACTCCTTGTCCCAATAAGATTCTACCTGATACAGGTAAATCCGTCCTTTTATCTTTTGCTCTACAATATACGACATGGTTACTATGAATTAATAACCATGCAAAAATATACAATTTTATTGAAATACAATACTTGCAGAAAATATTTTTAACATAGTTATTAACTTTTTCTCCAATTCAGGTTATCTATGATTTCTTTAGCCAATATTAATGCTTCATCTCTGCGATCGGTAGCATTGTAGATTTTAACCAGTTCATATAGCGGCATAAACCGTACCGGGCACATGTTTGCGGCAAATTTAAGATGCCGCTCGGCTTCCGCATATTTTCCAAGTTCTTTATAATTGTCGGCCAACAGCATTTGCACGTCCATATCGTTGTAATATTTCGTGCAACGAGCAAAAACGGCAATACTTCTTTCATATTCCTTCGCCTCGTGCAATTCGGCGGCATGGTTGTAGAGGAAAAGTCCGTTTTTGCCAAGCCGGCGGTACAACTTGTCATATTCGGGCAACACTTGCCCGGTATACCCTGCCATGGCCAGATGCGCAATTCTTTTCCATTTGATTTCGGCTTGTGCCTGCATCGCGGAATATGCCAACAACCCTGCTGATAGCAAGAATATAAGTATTCGCGGCATATTTCTGAGAAGCAGATTTCTTCTTCGGGCAAAGAAAGGGGAGTGGTTGCTAACGCCGGGGGCGTGGCAAATAACTGCCATATTCAGAAACAACATCACCCACGCAAAAGGATATTTGAACGGATACGAAAAGAATGAAAATATCGCTAACGACAACAGACTCATCAGTGCCGACAATTTTTCATCGCCGGGGTTGTATCGGTATATACCGACAAGCAAAAACATCAAAAGCAATACCATGGCCAAGCCGATAATTCCGTACTCGCATAATACCAATAGATACTCATTAAATGGGTGCAGCACATTGTCGGCTAATTCTGCATACTTGTTATCGGGATGTGCGTTCATATATTCTGCTTGATAAAGCATATATTTTGCCTGAAATGCACCCGCGCCATGTCCCAAAACGGGTTTGTCGGCAACCATATCCGTCGCACATCGCCAAATCAGCAGCCGCCCGTCGGCCGAATCCTTTTTAATAAAATACAAAACCGCCGGCAAAACGGCCAAGACAACAACCAATACAATTTTTAATTTTTGATTGCCTATTTTTGATTTTACAAGCCGCCAAACTACCGTTGCTGCCGCAATTGCCAATATTCCCGCACGCGAACCCGACAGGAAAACTGCAATCGCCATAACAGCGGTTGCTGTAATTGCCGCATACCTTAAATATTTTGTTTGATCGGAGAAGAAAAGGAAACATAATGGCAATGCGCAAGCCAATGCAGCCGCAAAACCTGCCGGATTATCGAAACTTCCGGCACCGGCAATTTTGCCGGTGCCGGAAAGCATTAGCCCGGCATATTGAAGGATACCGTGCAGCGAAAGCGCCAATGCAAAAAAAATGATCGTTCCGAATAAATATCTGTGAAAACCAATTCTTACTGTATGTTGTACAAGAACATACAACAACAGCAAACCGCCAAGATATATCGAAAAATCCCCTGAAGTTATCCGCTCACTGATAAAAACAAGAAAAAGACAAGTTATCAAAATGGAATCTATCGGCTTGGCAGGAAGATAAATTTTGCGATAAAATATTGTCAATATCAAACATATTACTCCGATAGACAATATCATTCCCAGCCATTTCGGTGTTATTTCCTCGTTCACAAACCTGTGAGAAGAAACAAACAGTGTGATACCGCATAGTATGCAGTATATCAATACCTCTGCTATTAACGAACGTCTTTTTATTTCAATCCTCATCAATAAGTCCTTCTTTATGCAAAATTTCTTCAAGTTTTTGAAAATACTTTAGCTTATATTGCCACATTTCTTGTTCCTGTTCAGGAGTTAGAGGCCGGTTAGAGTCAAAATCCGAAGGTGGAAGTAGAGGTGGGGAACTTTCATCCACCTCTTTCCGTTCAATGGTGATTTCATCGCCTTGTTTTAAATCATCAGCCGACATCCATACGGGATACGTATCGGCATCCATCAACCACCCGTTTGCGTTTATATTTAACTTACCCCGTAATTTTTGCACGATAATAGACATGGATATTGATTCATTTACGGCAATTTTGACGGATTTACCCCTAAACCTTACTTCGAAACCCTCCATATCAAACCCTCCTCTTGCAACTCCTTTTTTAACGAATAATATTTTTGTATCAATTCTTCCCTGTCTTGAGGATGCGAGTCTATCAATTCGGTACTCTGTTCCACATCAACCACCCTGATGACTATTTGTTCTATATCATCAATATTACCCGAAAACCATCTTAGGTGTTCAAATGAAACCAAGCCGCCAATGTAGAGGTGTGTGCCATTGCCCTCCGGAACAACACATTTGTTGCAAAAACCAACAATTACAGACAAAACGCCTTCCTCGTTTATGGCGACTCGTATTATCTTGTCCTTAAAGCAAATTTCAAAACCAAGCATAAACATATTATTATTCATGTCCTGATATTAACCCTTCATCGATCAACTCTTGTTTTAATTTATGATAAGATTCTAATGCGCGTTTATCATCTTCGGCTGTATTTCTATTATCCGGGGCCGTTTTCGCAGGCGAAACATCTACGATTTCATCATAGCAACGCGTAAAACTATCACCACGTTCACGATCGACTCTATACCATGTATAAAAAACGCCATCACCATCCATACCTCCAAAAATAAGCCTGTAAATACCCTCTTTGTTAGATATGTGCACACCGGTAATGCCGTTACCTAAACCTCCGGATAAAGTTTCATTACCTGTATTTAAGACAAATCCTTTCATAATAATCCTTTACTTTTCAAATATTGCTCTAATCCGAGGTACATATCCAATCTGGATATAGGACGTTTTATGGTTTTATCATGAACACATTCTACAGGCTCAGAAATATGATCGATTTCAACAAACTTTATCTCAAACCTGTCGCCTATACTCATGGGTGTGTAATTATACCAAGCTATTTTTGTCTGCTTGCCGTACTCAACTCCACCGGCATAGAAATTGCCCTTGTTATTCCGGTGGTGAATTTCTATATGGAACAATCCGTCTTCAACTGCCATATAAGTCAATTTACCATTGTAGTCTATTTCGAAACCTTTCATCTTATTTAACCTAAATTTCTAAATTGAATTTGTAAAATCGCATACATCTGATTTCAAATTAGCCTTTTATATAGATACAATCTTTCACCCGGTAAGTGAAATAGATTTTGAATAAAAAGAATTGATATACAAATTGATGACAAGTATTTTTGATTTTCATTTTAGAAATTTAGGTATTAAATTATAGAGCGCTTGCCTTGACAGGATTTGCAAAATCTTTCCAAATAGCTTCAGCCTTTGCCGGAGTGATATCGCCATCAAACACAAACATACGGTACCTGAAATCATATCGTTTTCCCGGTTCGAGAATCCAATCTTCATTTTTGGTAGGGGCAAAGTTGATAAACGCATCGCCTCTGCCGCCATTCGCACTTTCATTCCAAATGCGTAACGGCTCGGGAAAATTATGATTTTGAGGCGACGCCATAAACAAAATGCCTGATTTTCCTTTGGGGCTCATTCCCGTCACATATACCCAACGAGCGTTAGTTCCATCAATTTCCGGACGGGATTTACCTTCAGAGGTTATCATTTCGCAATTTTCCTTAGTCCAATCAGGCGTAGCACGCCATCCAAAACCGGCATAACGATATTTTTTTAGAATAACCGGAAGAGCAGTTGATGGGAAAAGACTGAAATCAAGATCCCAAAGGAATGTTCCTTCTTCAACATTCCAAACGCGAATATCCTGTAATTCATCCATGATTGTTTTTTCGTGTTTGGGCGTAAAACGCATGATGCCCCAAACATGATTCGTTACCTGCTCCCTTTGAGGTTCAAAAATGATATGACGATGACGGACTAATATATCTGCAAAAAGATTTCCGGAGACAGAGCGATAGAGCGAATCAAAACGGACCGTACCGGTCTTGCCGCCTATATTCCACAAATCATAACGTTTACCGTCATATTCGACCGCAGTCCATGGATTCCAAATTCCATAGTGATGTAAGTGATCGCTCGGATTTACATTCGTAAGTACATTACCTGCCGGCGACCATGCCGGATGTATGTAACCATTGCGACGATAAGAGGCATCTACATAGCCGGGAAGACGCGGTTCTACTGTGTTGTATTGCAATACATTCACGTTTTGCTTTCTCAGCACGATATTTCCCGATCTATCCCTTCTCACTGCCATGTCAGGAGCCGGTTGAGTTGCGGGAGCAGCAACCAGTTCGATGACAAAATTACGTGATTCATTTTCTGCCATTTGTCCGTCAATACGCCAATAGAGTGTCGTTTTTGGGGTTTTAGTACATTGTTCCACCTGACTGTGACAAATCCGTCCGTCAGCCGTCTTCACAACAATTTGTGAACCGGCGGGAACGGTTGCATAAGAGGTGATGTCAAACGAAACAATTGTATTTTGACGCGCCACTCCGGCAGCATCAACTTTTACTCTCGCCTTATTCAAATTCAGCGGCTTTTGAGCGACCAACACGAAAGCGTTTATCGATATGAGTGATAAAATGAAAACTGTTCTACAAAAAAAATGATTCATAAATATGTTATAATTTAATAAATTTAAAATGATTAAACTATTGCGTAAGGAGCGCGTTGAGGACGGGATAACATAGCATTTGCTTCATCGTCATTTTTGAAACGCTCGCGAATTGGATCCCAATACAGTTTACGAGACAACTTCATGGCGATATGCTGGAGTAAACAAGCAGAACACGAACGTTGCGCTATTTCGGCATTGGTGATGGGCTGCTTACGCGACCGAACGGCTTCTAACCAATTGAGGTGGTGGTCGGCGCTTACTTCAAGATGAATATCATTCGGACCGGGTTTCCATTCCAAAATTTTTGGATTGCTGGCTTGTAGCGCTTTTGATGGCGCTGCCATTTGCGGGTCGTCGGGTGAGGCGGTATAACTGCCGCGGCTCACAAAAATCCACCCTTCGTCGCCGGTGAACAACACCCCATTGGGCTTCTCCTTGCTATCATTCATACCATATACACGCACGCCATTGGCATAGAGCATCTCTGATTGATATGCGCCATGCACGTTCCATAAGCCGGAACCGGAAGCCGGGAACTCCGCTTTGGCAGATATTTCAATAGGACCGCTGTATTCTGTTCCCATTCCCCAGTGGGCAATATCGAAATGATGTGCGCCCCAGCCGGTAATCATCCCTGCGCCGAACTGTTCGCATCGCAACCAGCCGGGACGGCTGTAACTGTTCTGTGGATGTACTCTGTCCAATGTGTAGTACACCCACGGTGTCTGTCCGAGCCATGCGTCGTAATTCAGATTTGACGGTACGGGCATTTCTTCAGTTTTTCCTCCGACGGGATCACCCGGAAGACGCACTTCGATAGTTTTGAGTTGACCGATACGTCCGTTACGCACTAATTCACATGCGATACGGAATTGTGGTATCGATCGTTGTTGGCTGCCAATCTGGAAAATACGTCCCGTACTGTTCACTGCATTACTCATGGCGCGCCCCTCGGCGATGGTGAGCGATGTTGGTTTTTGCAGATACACGTCCTTGCCGGCATATACTGCATCAATGGCTAATTTGGCATGTTGATGGTCGGGAGTGCTGATCAACACTGCGTCAACTTCCTTATTTCCCAGCAATTCCAAATAATTTTCGTAGGTACGAACATCGTCGTAAGGCTTTCCAAATTTTTTGGAATAATACTCGTTTACATACTTTTTGGCATCGGCAAGACGTTTAGCATCGAGATCGCATACAGCCATAATGCGGATATTATCGTCCTTCCAAACGCCGCGCATATCGTGGCTGCGCGAAATCCGTCCGCATCCGATGGCGCCGATATTGATACGGTTACTGGGAGCGCCGGCGCCAAATACGGAAAAAGGCACAATAGTGGGCGCAACTAACATTCCTGCCGTCGCTGCGGCAGTGGTCTTCATAAAATCCCTTCGAGATTGTTTCTTTTTGGGTGTCATGATAATTAATTTTTAAGATAAATAAAAGTGATAATATAATATTTCGAATTATTTCAAGATCAACTTGTCTATTCCGAAACAAGCCTTGTCGAGTTCTTTAGGGCATGCTACTAACTCTACGAATAAGATATTTTTGCCGGATTTGAGGTTTACTTTACCAAGCGCGATTTCTTTAACATCAACTTTTGAATTGTACAAATCAAGGTTTGTGGCGATCTGCCGTTCATTGAAATATACGTTGAAGATTCCATATTCAGGCGCAATGGTAAAAATTCCCGTAAAATCATATTGTCCGGGACAAACGCATGAAAATTCAAAATCGGCTTTATTGCCTTTTTCAATATCCCGCCAAAAGATTTGCATGTTTTCGCTCCATAACCCCTTATCGTTAAACTGAAATTCTATTCTTCCTTTCGTAAAAACAGGAATCAGGTTTTCGCCTTCAATGACAAGCTGTATCTCATTGGAATATAGATCGCTTCTGCGCATGGCTACCGGTTCCTTGACGCCTGCAGTGTCATTTGCCGCAAGGTTTTGTCCCCCTGGAATCATATACCAAAAAGCGACAGGAGCAAAATTGAGTTTTGTCATTCTCTGATGCCAAAGTTCCATATCAACTATTATAGATTTGGTAAACGGGATACCGTCTAACCCTCTTAAACGGGTGTTGACTGAATAACCGGGTTTGCGACTGCCCTCGCCCGATGGCTGGGCTATAAACGGGTGGCCGGTAAAACTCTCAGTGCGTCCCCAGGCATACCCGTAATAATCTTCTGTTCCTGTACCGATGTGCGATGGGAATTTTTCGCAATCCACGTATATCTTTTCATCACCTTCGCCCCACCATGCATAAGTCGTATTGAACAGCGCAACTCCGTCGCCAACATAAACTCCTTTTCCTTTGAGATTAGCGAAATTCAAGTCTGACGCCAATTCGTTAGGAGCGCCGTAAACTTGAGTGTATTGTTGCCATGCGGCGCCAAAGTGCATCGAGCGCTTATCCCATTTCCACTGGCTATAGCCTGCCAAAGCGTTTGCAACAGCCACGTCCTGTTCGCCAAGATTGTGCAAAGTAATGATACATTCCTTTTCAAATGGCATCACCCAAAAAGAATTCATTTTTCCGTCCTGTTCCACACGAGTATACCATGTATTAGTGTATAACGGCATATAGCCTATTCCAAAAAAATCCCCCACAGGCGACCAAACCGTTCTTTCGCCGTCGAAGGCAATTTCCAATACGGTTGACCGCAATGCCTGATATTGATTGTCTGCTTTTATCTCCATGCTCAACTGTTGGACGGCATTCATTCCTTTAATGGCGAACGACTTACTTTCGCCCGGTTTCAGGTTAGCGTTTAACGAAAGTTGGGCAAGTTTTATTTTTTCAATTCTCCGTTCTTTGTTTTTCAATTGTTTTTGGATATTATCAATCAGAGATTTATTTTTTTTCATTTCCGATGCGGAGAATGAGATTACCTTGACCGGAGGGTCGTAGGTACGATAATTGATATTGTAAAAAACCAACTCACTGCCTCTTCGTCTTGAGCCGGGATCATCTTCGAACAAGTATTCGCTTTGGTAGGTTACTTTACAGCGTTTGGCGTAGGGAACAGGAAAATAAAGGTTGTGCCCCCTGTATTCGTAGGGGGCTGATTCGGGTACCGAGGCAGCCAATGGCGGACCTGTGACAATATTTCCGCTCAGTATGTCGAATGCAGCGCCTTCGATAACAGGCTTGTCATAATCGTCAACATAGATACGCATGGTGCCTCTTCCGCAATTTTCGCCTGAAAAAGTCATCCAAAGACGTACGATAGCGCCGGGACCTTCCGTATCCATCATAACAAATTCTTTCCGTCCATCTTTGTTTTCCATCCGTATGAACATTGATCTGTCTCTATTGGCAAACCATCCCGGTTCATCTTTGGCAACGGTCGCACGATCATAACTGCTAAACTGGTTGCATGTAAATGTCGGATCGGGATATTTTGCCAGTTCGTTGCGATCAACCATTTCTTTTAACAGAGATTCAATTGAAATGCTTTTTTGAGCAAAACCTGTACTGGAATACAAAAGCAATTCCATCGCAATAATAAAGAATAAGCTAAACTTTTTCATCTAAAATCCGGCATTACATAACTATATACTTTATAGCGTATTTCGCTCCATGCGCTTTTTTTCGGGAAAGGCATTCCGGGATACAAATCCCTGTCGTCGGCAATATGTTTTACTTTGATCCGCAGGGATGATATCCCCTGTGTAAATTTGGCGGGAATCAGAAATTCATCATCTCTGAAACGTCTGTTGGACGTTACAACGTTATACAAACGCTTGTCCAATTCTCCGCGCGGGTAGGAATGAACGCAGGTGTTGGAGCCTGCCAAATACCAGATGCCCACAAATCTCCAATCAGCGCTTCTTTCTTCGGCAACATATATTTCCGCTTTCTGGTTCGGGAAACTGTAATCCAGGGTGCGACGGATTAAAGCGCCATGGTTATCCGGCTTCACTTTTACCGTAAATTCCGAATTGCCTTTAGTATATCTTCCTGTTTCCTGATGTGCGGAAAATACCTCCTTACCCGACCTATACCCGATTATTTTTGTGGTATCCATGTGTCTTCCTCCCCACTTGACGACGTTTTTCGGAAAATGGTCGATTCCCCATTCATAACGCGAAACGATAGTATATACATCCGACGCTTGAAGCGAAACATATTTATGCAAACGTTCATCCGCTTCGTTTCCAATATCGATTTCGTCCGTCAAAATCAGCGAAGGAGCCGGTAATCCATACCAATAGGTAACCGATTCGTAGTGTTCATACGAAAGGTTTTCGCCGCCATGTTCCAACCGTATCACTGCTCTTTTTCCGAAGGGGAAAAGATCGGCAAAAAGGAAGCGATATGCCGAATGGATCAGGTCGTATTTATTTTTTGCGTCTTCCCGTCTGGGTATTCCGCATGGATGTCCCACAAAAGGCAGGGTCATGTTAAGACCGCCCCAGGAATCTCCGCCGCCGCCCCATTCTTCGGTTCCGGTACCCTGCGCCTGCGGCGTCTGGCTATCGTCGAAGAAGAAACGGGGATCGCCTTCCACCGTTTTCAGGATGCCATCATGCGAAAAGATAAATGATGTTCCCATAAAATTTCCCGACCAGTCAACCGTTCCTTCCGCATTTTTCGTGTCCAACAAAACCAAATCCTTTCCGGCTTCGGGTTCCGGAAAATCCTTGTAAGTGGCATGGAAATACGAACTTTGATTGGGAGCAAGTTGATAGGGTTCGTACCTTATTTCGTAGTCTATTTTGGTATCGGAAGGCGTTATTCCGTACAGTTCGAGCCGAGCCGATTTGAAAAACGGCATAGAATAATAACAGGCAAGTTCCACCTTGTTACTTTTGTAATCGAATCGGATATTTATCGGCAGCCCTTTTACCATGTATTCATTCTGTTCGCGGTTGTACAGCGTTCCGGCTCCGAAGAACAGACAAAGGGGCGCATCAATGGAGGGATGTTTCCGGTTGTCCCACGTAACCCGCAAACGGATACGTTCCATATCAATGGCTTTGTCTAACGGCAAAGTGAATTTTAAGGCGCGTATGGAAGAGACCGACTGAATACCGGCAATTTTAACAGTCTCTTTATCAAGTTTTATACTACCCGTTTGCTTTTTGATGTTTTTGGGGGCAATATCGGCGCCTGCCGAATTGATCAGGTCTAAAACTCGTTTATCAGGAATTTGGTCAATCGTCCATGCCTTAATGGGGCGGGAAAGATATTCCTCGTTGGTGTAGTGATGGTAAATATAATAACCGGTTCCATAATACGTACGTCCGTATGCCATCTGGAAAGACCGTTCGAACGGAATGGGAATCCACATTAAATCGGAACCTTTGGTTGTACTCCAAGTATAGATCAGAGGTTCGGGAAATGGTTTTTCGGGGATGAAAAACGTTTTGTCGAACTTTTTTTTGGCGTCGACCGGGTCGGCAGTTGCAGTTTCCCTGACAGTGTATCGATTACCGTCAATCGAGTAACGCCAAGGACTGCCGTGCCAATGGTTTGTACGCTTGAAATACAGGACGCCCTTTCCTATGACGTCCAAAGTAACATTGTGCTCTTCTTCTTCCATGAACAAAAAATGGCTACCGTCAGCCGTTTCATTTCCTCCCCTGCGATCGTAGGTACTACGCATGTAAGCGCGTGCTCCGATACGTTGCACAGGCGTCTGATCCCACATAAGGTAGGCATCCAAACCTACGGGAATAATTGGCGGAGCAGTTAGTTGTTGCGCATTTGCATGAAAAAATATCATCAAAGCAGTTACGACACAACCGATTGTCCTTATTTTCGTGATTATTCGATACTTCTTCATAAATTTTTTAATTACAATTATATGCACCATGTATGGTTTTTATTTTGAATGTTTCGGCTGAATCGTCCAAAATATAGATCATGTAATCGTTTCCGCCCGGATTGACCCGAATTACAATGTGTCCCTGTTGACTTTTTAGTCGTGCAAGCGAGTTTCCTACAACTGCCTTTGTTTCTTCCATCACATTGGTTGCAAAAATATCCCGTTCACCCGGATATATCCGTTTCGACTGCATACGGTTTAAAGTGCTGCCATTGGGTTGGCTGGGTACCCATACTTGTATGATATGAACTCTGGGACGAACAGCCCTTAAAAAGGGTTCGCCCATAGCATCGGAAGCGGCGTGATGATTAGCCACACAAACTTCCACAGGTCCTGTAACCAATCCGACGGGACTTTCGATATCTAACCAGTGACCCGGATAAGTTACATTAGTAGTGATATCGCCGCCATTAAAATAATCAAATTGTCCGTAGGACAATCTAATTGCGCTACTGCATTGATTTTCTCCGGGAATTTCATCTTTAGAAATGCTTTCCAAAGACGGAAAATGATTACGGGTATGATTACCAAATCCTGTCCATACATTTCCATTGGACGCAATATTCCTTATTTCAAAATTGGAATAAAGTGCCGGATAATGAACAAGTTTAAACTGATCGTTAGCACCTACCCGGAATTGTTCAGCAATAACGCCATGATCAGTTTTCCATTTGACAAAATTAATATAATTCTGATCTCTCAAAGGGACGGGCCATCTGTATTCGGGCCAATCCCTATCCACTATCTTATCGAATGGTATGTTTGAGCCTACTTCTGTGATCCCGCTTAATACGAATCCGCCTTGTGAATGCTTTTTTGCATCCCGGGTAACCGATCCTGTATGATCGCTGTGAAAGTGTGTTACCCAAATGTAGTTTAACTTCTTTTCAGAAAAATCACGCATCATAAACTGAATGTAGCGAGTTATCCATTTGCCGGGCGTTCTGCTGCTGTCGGGTTTGGCAGGAGTAACTCTTGAAGTGCGCTCGGAAGCCCCCGCATCAACCAACATCGTTGTTCCATCGGGAAATATCAGGAAAGCGCATTCTCCTTTTCCCGTATTGATGTGATGGATATCAAGATGACCTTCCGTCCATGCCGGAAAAACATCGCCAACTTTTGGCTGAGCCAATGTCGTTGCAAAATTGAAAATGAACGCAACAAAGCATACTATTTTACAAAATAATCTATCTGCCATTTTCGTTCTATTTTTTATTGATAATACCATTAAGAAAATCAAATCCATTCCGGTAGTATTCAAGAGACGCTTTTTTCTGAGCTTGGAGTTTTTCTAAAACTTCCTTCCGGCGCCGGTCATCAATTTTTCCTTTGAGTGAGTTCCAAAGGACAATGTTGCGCTCGGTCAACCTAATATTACTCATTAATCCATCGAAAAACTCTTCTTTAAGACTTTTACCGGATTTCATCTTGTGACTCCAGTCGACAAGGTGAAAAAAAAGCAATACGTTTTCGGGGCAGGTATTGATATTATCGTACATCGACCTGTTGGGTTCAAAATATTGAGACACATAGTCGGTGCCGCGGATAGTTCTGTCGCTTCCGATTGCTTTGGCGCTTACAGTCCAAAATCTGCCCGATCTTCCGGGAAAATCGGGAGAGAAATGGTCTGAGGAATAACAGGTAACACCTAACGCGTATGGCGTTTGACTCCTGACAAAACTCTCCCATGCGGGTAACATCATATCCTTAATTATTTTATGGGTCTCACGGTCACAATTCCATGTCATGGCGATCCACTCGTCGGTAACCCTATTATCGTCACACTGAGGGTTCCATGCAAGACGACCGAAAGCGTACCAGTTCGCCTGAGCGAAATGGTGACCACACCAATTTTGGTCACTTCCCGTATTGGCAACCCCTGCAATTGCTGTTGTATTATATGGATAGATTTCGCCCGTTGAGAGTTTTGCAATCGTACTGCCCTGCCCCTTGCAATAAGTGTCGAAATTGAAAAATTCACGCCACATGTCGAGCAGATAGACCAAGTATGTTGAATGACCGAGATACTCCTGTGTGATTTGTAATTCGGCCATCATATTGGTTTTTGACATAGCCCCGAATAAAGGATGTACCGGCTCGCGCGGCTGGAAATCTAATGGTCCATTTTTTACCTGAAGAATTACGTTGCTTTCGAATTGTCCGTCTAACGGCAAAAACTCTTTGTATGACCTTTTTACCCTGTCGGAATCTGTAGTCGCATTGTATACAAACGAGCGCCACATGACGACGCTATTGTATGGTTTGAGCGCTTTTGCCAACATATTAGCCCCGTCACTGTGGCTGCGTCCGTAATCCTGTGGACCGGGCATACCCTCAGAATCCGCTTTGACCACAAAACCACCAAAATCCGGAATAAGGCTGTATATTTCTTTTACTTTTTCATTCCACCACTTGATGACATTTTTATCTAATGGGTCTGCAGTGTCCAAAACTCCTATGCCACCCCATTTTTTCATTTGATTCGGTGTCGCAGATGGTCTTATGGGAGCTGCAAAATTAGCGCTTAGAAATATTTTTATATTATACTTGCGAAAAACATCTGCCAGAGCAGTTACCTTTTGAAGATAGTCGCTGCGCAGGACACGCGGATCGGCATTAACGTTATTCAACACCACGGCGTTGATACCAATCGAAGCATTCGCTCTCGCATAGTCGATATATCGCTGCGCAATTTCGGGTAGTTTGTCCCAGTCCCACACAGTTCTCCCTGCATACCCTCTCTCTATGGTGTTGTTGAGGTTGTCCCAGTGATTCAGTATTCTTAATTTGTGTCTTGGGAACTCAGTAATGTCTATCTTTTCGAATGAAACACTACACTGCATCAAGCGAATGAGTTCGAACGTTGCATAAAGAAGCCCCTTGCCCGATGCCGACCGTATATATATAATCCTGCGACCGTTCTCAAGTTTGGTACGTATTTGGTAGCCCTCGTCTGTGAGGAAATCCAAACCCTCATCAATGGCGAATATAAGACCGTCCTCATCAGTAAATTTCTTCGGGTACCGTACTTTGATTCCGAGTATTTTATCAGCCGCAATGTTGAGTTCGTCCCTTATTTGTTGTTCAAAAGGATTGGACGCTATCTCAACGTTTGCAAAGTAGGTTGCATATTCTGCCATGAGTTTCCGGTCGTTAACCGGTTTATAATTTAGCCATAGGTTATACCCGTCTTCGCAAAAACTGTCATGGCAAACCGCCATGATAAAAAAGCCGATAAAAAATAAAAATTTCCGCATACCTATTTTTGTTTGAATGAACATTGAGCCCACTCTTAAAAATAAAATTTTCGGAGTGAACTCAACGTTTCATTTGAATTAATACTTCATCCGCAAAATTTCCATGGTATTCGATTAGTCGGTATAAGCCCCGTAAAATTCCATTTCTGCCCACATGATGTAGGTGGGGTTCGAATGTGTTTGTTTTTGCAGAACAATCCTAATATACCTGAATGATTTGGAGGTCATGTCCGGATCAACCTCAAATTCGAATCCGTTCTGGCAATAGGCGATGTCTTCAGGGGCTGTTACTGCCTGTACTGTATTGGGTGTACCCGATGGTAACGTAACAACACATTTCATCAGTCTTTCCCAACCTTCTTCTTTCCACCGGTCGGCGCCGTCTATTTGCTTCCATTCCGTCCAGTACCGGAGATTGTCCAACCGACTTCCGTCTCCGATTTCTGAAGCGGGCTTTATGTAATTGGATCCCCATATTTCATATTCGTACCAAACCCATGCAGAGTACCACGGATTACGATTTCTTATCCATTGTTTAAAACGGCTATAGGAGGCTGACCTGCCCATATCAATAGTTAAATATTGCGGAAACAAATCATCATCGTTGGTACTCTCCGGAATATAGTCGGGTAACTTATCCGGCCTACTACCGAGATTATTATAAAAATAATTCGTATAATTCTTGTCAAAAAGTTCAGTAAAAGGTCTACTAATCCTTGTAACATCTCCTCTGTTTATTGCGTCATGGTGAAGTTTCCACATAATCTCGTTCAATTCATTTCGTCCCTTTATTTCTATTTCGTGCAAAGGGGTGATCAGCGTATCGAGCGGCGGCGCGTAATTAAGCCATCTATCGCCCACTTCGATACAAAATCTCTGCTCCTCTGCCGCAAATCTTCTGAATACGGTATAGTCTTCGGGGCTTTTCGAAAAATAACGGTCGAACACTACGCTATCGCCGTCTTCAGTATAGGTATAAAGCGTAACGTGCATCGGTTTTTCAAACTCATTTTTCCATCCTACATAGATGCCGCCGAATGCTGTTTGTGTTTTTAGCGTCTCCCTGATCAGAAAAACAGGCGGCGTTAACGGCTGCACGATCACCTGTACGGGCGCGGACATGGCGCCGCCTTCCTTAACGGCATAGAGTTCTACCAAATGTTGGTCGGTATTGCCGTATCCCTCCAAAATAATGGTATCGCTAAAGGCAGATGCCCATCTTTCCATCAGAGCGCCGTCCTCGTTTAATTTATATATCGCTTTCACACCCATCAAATTCGGGTCGGAAGGTCTGGTAAATTCAATAATGGCGCCTCCGTTCAGATTGGTCACCTGAACGTTGTTTACCTGACCCGGAGGGGTATTATCCGTCGGATCAGAGTAATTGTTCGGCTCGGAACATTGCCATACCAAAACGCTGATCAGGACGACGCCTGTCCATCTCAATTGATTCATGAATGATTTCATCTTTTTTCAGGTTTTTAATTATATTATTATTGTTACCATCCCGGATTTTGTTTTAAATTCGGGTTTTTCAGCAAGGTGCTCAACTTGATGGGCCAGAAATAATCTTTTTTCTGAAAACTCGGTCGAAATATATTTTGCTCCTTATAAAAGGTTTCGGCTGTCGCGCCGGATATATCCCATCCCCTGATGGGTCGGTTCATATATTCTTCGGCAAGCATCCATCGCCGCAGGTCCCAAAAACGGTGGCTTTCAAATGCCAATTCATTCAGACGTTCGCGACGGATGATCTCTCTCATTCCTTCCTTGCTCAACGGTTTGTTTTCCTTTCCGGAAACGGCATAATCGCGCCAGCTTTCAACCACGCCTTCCAGTCCCGTGCGCTCTCTTACCGCGTTAATGTATATATATACGTCAGGATCAGGCGTTGCGCCTCCGGCTTCGTTCAATGCTTCCGCATACATCAGATACAGATCTGCAAGACGAATAATCGGATAAGGGTAGGAAAAATACACTGCCGAAGTACCGGCATCCTGCACTGTTGAACGGAAATGGAGCATTTTTTTAACCAAAGAACCGGTAACCGGATACCTTGTTGTAGGCGACGGACCGCCGCCCATTTCTCCGTTTTTGAATCTGAGACGCCAAAGATCTTTATCGTTGGTGATCCGGCTGTTTCCATATAAAAGCCCTCCGTCGAACGAAACGGAACCATAAAAACGGGCTTCGCGGTCGAAATGAAGTTGTACGGTGGTGGCGGTTAGAAAGACGTGATACCTGTCGTCTTCCGTGGATGTTCGTAATTTCCACATACCGTCGGGGTGATCGCGTTTGTATTGAAGATGATCGACCCACTCCTTATCGTCTTCGACAGGAATCCCGTTTTTGGTATAAAACTGTTCCACCACCTGCAATGTGGGGGCATAATTTTTAGTCACATTGTTGGTGGATCCGTGTGAGGTGAAAAACGCCGGATGACATACTGTTTGAAAAGAATTATCGGTAGATCCTCCGACATATCCTCCTCTCGAATCCGCCCAGATAATCTCGCTGTTCCATCGTTCGGTTGCCGCTCCTCTGACCTGCATCGCCAAAATGGTTTTTTCGTTCAGCCCGGCCGCCTCGTTGGGGTTCGTTTTCCGAAAATCATACAATTTATGCCCGGCAAACGTAGCCAAATCTATGGCTTCTTTTGCAGCATCGGCTGCTCTTTGCCATTTTTCGACGCTATAGGTTTTGGGAAATAATTCTACGTCGCGATTGTCGACCAACGAAAAATAAGGAGCTTGTTCGGCGCTACCGTTGAGCAACGGGCTTGCCGCCCACAACAGCGCCTGCGCTTTCACCGCCGATGCGGTCGCCTTTGTAGGACGTCCCAATTCAGCCATTTGGTCGTAAATGACGTCGGGCAGATCGATAACAGCCTCGTCGAGCTGCGAAACAATATAATCCACCACCTTGTCTATTGGTTCGCGATATAGCCATGCCTCTTCGCCTTTAGCGCTCAACGGCTTGTTTTCGTTGATGATCGGAATAGGTCCGTACATGCGGAGCAACCAGAAATGGTAGTATGCTTTCAGAAATTTTATCTCGGCAATCCATCGCACTCGATCTTCATTGGTCAAATCATACGGTTTATGGATGTTTTCCAAAAAAACGTTACAATCATTCAATGCAGTGAACATATAGTTTCCGCCATTCACTTCCGACCCCGCTTGTCTGGAAGCCCAGTAATCGGCTATCGGCTCGGATGTGTTCTGTCTGCCCCGGGCAATATTCCAGGTGCGTCCATTCCAACCTGATGAATTTTCTATCCACCAGGCTTCCTCTCCTCCAAGAATAGCCGGATTAGCTCCGGTTGATTCGCCGGGATTGCCGAATCTGGGTAAATAACTAAAACATCCGTAGAGAAAGGCTTCCGCCTCTATCCGATTTTTGAATGCATGGTCTACAGTGGGCGTGTTGTCAGGCACGACATCCAGAAATTCGCAGGAAAAAGCCATAAAACAAACCATGACTATAAGATTTTTTTTGATCGCATTCATAATATTTTAAAATTTAAAATGAAATATTAATACCTAAATTATACACTCGTTGCAGCGGATAACCCAATCCGTTGCTTCCCATTTCCACGTCCCAAAGCTTGAATTTGCTCCACAGCCACAAATTGGTGCCGCTTGCATAGAAACGACATGAAGACAATCCGATTCTTTTCACCATTTGAGTTGGCAACGAATAACCTATTTCTGCGCTTTTAAGCCGAAGAAAAGCGCCATCGCGCATGAACCATGTATTGCGGCGTGTGTTGCTTCCAATCACTGTGTTCGAAAGTCTGGGCCACGCGGCATAAGGATTTTGCGACTGTTCGTTCCAATGGTCGTCTGCAATAAATTTTGCCAAACCGGTTTCCATACCTCCATCACGCACAAAGGGCGACATGGCGGCTGCGTCGATCCAAAAAGAGGAGCGCGCCGATCCGGAAAAGAAAACGGAAAAATCCAAGTTTTTGTACCCCGCAGAGAGACCAAATCCGTAGTTGATTTCCGGAGTGCTGGGATAACCGATGGGCGCCTCGTCCAAATCATTGATGACTCCGTCGTTATTGAGGTCTTTGTATTTGATGTCGCCTGCCATAGTAACGTCGCTGCCTAAATCCTGTATGGGTGAATGTGCGACTTCATTTTCATCGATAAACAATCGTTGAGCTACCAATCCCCATTGTTGTCTTACAGAATGCCCTTTTTTGGATTTCAACGGCGACCCGAGCGCGGCATAATCAACTTCTTCGAAATACTCGTACCGGGAAGTCGCATAAGTGAAATTAGCCCGTCCCACAATCCACGCTTCAGTGGTCAGATTGTGGCTGTAATCGATCGACACATCTACCCCTTTACCTTTTGCTTCGCCCACATTGACTTGCGGCGTACTCCACAAACCCATCTCAATGGGAACGTCGCTGCGTGTTTGAAGAATATTGGTGCGGTATTCGCTGAATATATCCGTTTGTATCTGCAACTTATCTTTCAACAGCCCCAATTCGATACCGAGATTGGACTTATATGAAGTTTCCCATCCTATAAGAGGATTGGCATAATTGACAATGCCAACGCCATAATGACCATAGCTGTATTCATAACCGGTACGGAACAAGCCTCCGCTGCCGATAGTAACGTCCGACAAATAGAAGAAACGGGTATCGCTGATTGCGTCGTTCCCAACCAAACCGTAAGTTCCGCGGATTTTCAATTTGGAAACGACGTCTTTCAATGTTCCTGTCCAGAACGATTCATTGGATACTGTCCATCCCACGCCGATAGATGGAAAAAATCCCCAGCGGTGACCTTTGTCGAATTTTTCGGAACCGTTGTATCCAAAGTTGAACTCACCGAAATAACGATCGTCATAGCCATAAGTTAAACGTCCCGACACGCCGAGATTCCTTTGCGGCAGCGATGATACCAAGTCTGAACCGGCATCAGAATCTAATGTGGTGGTAATATAATTCCGGGCAATACCTACCAACAAAGCGCTGACCGTGTGTTTTTCGGCAAAGGTTTGGTCATAGTTAATGGCTGCTTCCCCGTAGGTGGTGCCCCTGATGGTTCTGGCGCCGGGACCATAGTTAAGATATTCGGTACCTCCGGTGGGGTTTAATTCCCTGAGCGAATAACGGTCGTCCGCTCTGTCATAAATCTCCACCTCATAGAAATAGGGGCTATATGACCTGTTGGTGCTAAAGGTGCTGTATCTGGTTGTATTCCCCATAATACGGACACTCAATCCTTTAATCCACATACTTAAATCCTGTTTCAGTTCCATCTGAGCGCTCATGGTGGCGGTGCTCGATTCCCTGTAACCCCGCATTACTTCTGCATAAGGATTAAAATATCCGGTTCCCTCGAAATTCCCGAACAGGATATGACCGATGCCAACGAAATCGTCAACCGGTTCGAAATAGGCAGGAAACCGTACAGGGCTTGTCAAAAGTGCATTTTTGAACAGATCGCTGCCGCCCATGATCGGACCTCTGTAATCATCGAACGAACCGCTTAACCTGACCGCGGCATCAGTGGTTTTGGTAAGCTTCAGGTTAATGTTCGACCGGAGCATGTACTTCTTTAAATTGATGTTGTTGTTGAAGCTGTTACGCTTGTCCACCTTCAATATACCGTTGTCCTGCGCAAAAGAGCCGGCGATATAATAACGCGCAATGCCGCCGCCACCCGAAATATTAAGGTTGGCGCGCTGGTTCATGGTTGTATTTTTGGTGAGCATATTAAGCCAATCCACCGCAGGATACACATACGGGTTGACGCCCCGCTCGGTATTATCAATCTTGGCATTGGAAAATAAGCCGGCTCCTAATGGATTGCGGGTAGATATCGCTTCGTTTGCCAACCGCATATAAGTGATCGGATCAGCCATTTCGGTTTTTTTGGTAGGTTGCGACCACGAATTTTCGAAGCGGAGCGAAACTGTTATTTTCCCTTCGCGTCCTTCCTTGGTCGATATCAGGATGACGCCATTAGCGCCGCGCGCGCCGTACAGTGCGGTTGCCGTAGCATCCTTCAGCACCGAGAAACTGGCGATATCATCGGGGTGCAACTTCGACATATCACTCGAACTGATTTCCATGTTATCCAACAGTATCAACGGATCTACCTTACCTGTCCCGAATGTGGTAATACCGCGGATAAAAAATTCGGCATTATCATATCCCGGCTCGCCGCTGGTTTGGTAGGAAATCATACCGGCAATACGTCCTGCAAATGCTGTGGTAAGATTGCTGCTTGGCACAACCAGTTCTTTAGTATTGATCGTTTGAATAGATGACACAACACTTTCCTTCTTTTGCGTACCGAACGCTACAATGGTCACTTCGTCAAGCGCGGTAGCGGATTCTTGCATAGTGACGGCAATAATACGCCTGTTGCCCACTATCACTTCCTGCATGTTGTAGCCGATAAACCGGAATTGCAGTATCGACGTATCACTCGGAACATTAATAGTAAATTCACCGTTTATGTCAGTACTCGTACCGGTTGTTGTACCCCTGACAACGACAGACACACCGGGCAACAATTCCCCAAAATTGTCGGATACTGCACCGGTGACCCGGAAACCTTGCTGTGCATAAACTGATAAAATGCTTACCCACAAAAGGATACAGATGTTTTTTAAAATAATAAAAAATTTACACATAACAATTAATTTGATTTAATTTGATTTGATTTTTTAAATTATTAAACATTGATACATGTTTATCCATATACAGGACCATACCTTGTACAAGCCCTGTGATCAGCGCCTTCCTCATCCCACCCGTATGCCGCCCAGGCAAACGGATGGAAAATGTCGTCGCCCGCTACATTGTGCATACACACCGGTATTGAAAACATGGAAGCAAGGGATATCAAATCCGCTCCGATATGTCCATAACTGATGGCGTCATGGTTGGCGCCCCAATAGTTCATCACGGACCGGACGTTCTTGAAACGGACGTTTCCGGTATCTCTTGGCATGAAAAATGTAGAGAGCCATGTCTTGTCCGTACGTTTGTCGATCACTTCAAATACCTTTTCCGGAGAGGTCGCCGTCCATCCTTCAGCAAGCTGAAGAACCGGTCCAACACCCTTGACTAAATTCAACCGGCACATCGTTACCGGCATCCCCGCTTGGGTAAGAAATTTGGAAGAATTGCCTCCTCCTCTGAAATACCATAGAAGCAGGGCACCACTGAGTTGCCGACAACATTGCCGGCACTTCCTCTCCGGTAATTTTCCGGAAAGGTTTCATCACGGGTTCGCCATTGCGCATCCGGCGCCCCGTTCCATCCAAAGTACACGAGCCGGAATTGATCAGATGGATCGTTCCATCCTTCATCAAACCCTCCGGTTTCCGTCCGCTGACGCGCTCAATCGCCGCAGCGCTCCAAAATATCCGCATATCGGCGACAATGGCGACAATATGGGTGTTGGTCATCAGCCGTCCAAACAGCATCGACATGGCGTTCAGGTAGTCGTTTTCGGTAGCGAAAACGAATGGAGCCCTGATACCGTTCCGCGTACAAAACGCAACAACTTTTCCTGTACATTGTCAGGAGAAACAGGATTGCCGATGTCCTGAACGTCGCGACCATAGATACCGAATGCCGGTAATCCTTTCTGGTTGTGCGCAGCCAAAGCCGCTGCCAGGTGCACCGCTCCGGGACGCTCTGTGCTGTTGAACCCCAAATGGCTTTCGGGATCGACGGATTCATATCGATGGTTTCGGAACCGTAGCACCAGCAGGGTGTTACAGGCAGCGAAAGACCAATATTTTTCCTCTCAAACTTTTTGGCACAATTTGCCGCTTCTTTTACACCGCCGATACAGGTATCGGCAATGACACATTCAATCGGCGAACCGTCGAGATAATGCAACGTTTGACTATATAATCGGGCAATGTTGCGTGCTATGTTCATGGTGGTCTCTTCCAACGGTTCACGGATACCCTTTTTGCGTCCGTCAATGATAGGATGGATGCCTATTTTAGGGTAATTTGTTATGTTCATGGTCAATTTTGTTTATCGTTAAACTATCATGATAAAGAAACACTATTTTAATTCACCAGTGTCCACTAAAAAATTTAAATGTATTCTTTGAAATCTTTGTAATTTGTATCATTCAGCGATTTTTTGTTGCGTGACGATTTGAAATGTAAAATTCATATTTATTGGTTTTGTGACAACAATTTTATAAAAATCAGCTGTTCGACTATACAGATATTTCAAATTTCAAAACTATTTATCTTCAGTAAAATATCTGTATTTATACTCCGCTAAAGGCGCTGAATCCGCCATCAACCTGCGATACAATCAAGTCCACAGCTTGTTGCATACTACCCATTTCGAGTATGTTGCAGTGCAAGCCAATGGCCTCGCCACCCAACGCTTTGAGTTCGGCCACCCGGTTATCAATACTTTCCTGCCGGATGTCAAGCACAACTACTTTGGCCCTTGCCATTGCAAAACTACGGGCAATACTTCCGCCAAGTACTCCGCCAGCGCCTGTGATCACGGAAACTGTTCAACCAATGTCAAACGTTTGATCCATTGTACTTGTTTACAATTACTTATCATTATGCAAACGTTTGCATAATGAGTGCAAAAAAATACCAATAGCTGCAAGGCACCCCAAAATAGACCGATACATGAATGTCAAAGAACAAAAATCAAAAAATAAACCTAGTATATATGAGGATTTGATGCTGGGAAACTTTAGTTACTCACATATTCAATTTCAATATTCCAAATTTGCTTGCAGTTCCTCATGTATACAAGGAATGCTTTCCTGTTTTATTTGTTTGATGAGCATATCTACCACCCGTTTCCCCATTTCAGGTATGGGTTGTTGTACATATGGTATTGAAAAATTTTTAGATAATTCAAAAACATCGCTTTTATCAAAACAAACCACTTTGATGTCTTTGGGTATTTCTAAATTCAATCCAAACAATGTTTTCAATCCAATGGTTGAGATTGCATTGGATGCAAAAAAAATGCCGTCGACTTTTTCTTCGTCAGACACCAACTCCATGATTGCTTTTTGAGTGTCTTCAACAATATTTTTATGAACGACTTCTTTGACTAAGTTCGGATCATATAACCCTTTCTTTCTCATTGCCGCAATATAGCCTTCTTTGCGATCTTGCATGTGAGGTAGATAGTTTTTGTAAATCACCTGCGCGATCCGTTTACAATTCATGTTCAACAAAAAATTTGTCGCCTTCATAGAAGCCTGGTAGTTGTCTACGGTAATATAACAGACGTCTTTTCCGGGAAAATACCGGTCTAACAATACAACAGGATATTTGTCGCTAACTAACTCATCAACTATTTTTTCCCCACACTCTGTCGGTACGATGATAAAACCATCCACCTGATGACTTTTCAAAACAGAAATCATCTTTTCCATTTTATCAGCGCTTTCGTTGGTATTGACAACAATGACCGAATACCCATATTCTTCGGCATATTCCTGTATATGAAAAACCAAATGGGCAAAAAAAGGATTGGAAATGTCGGCAACAATCAGTCCTATCGTTTCGGAACGACCGACTCGCAAACTCCTTGCCGCTCTATTCGG
>JAVBNI010000093.1:0-6158 GCA_031551645.1 Bacteroidales bacterium
TGTTAGAAGAAATTGTAAAGGACGTAAAGTGTATAAAAGAGGATGTAAATGGATAATTGACATGTTGCTACGAAAGAAAAAATTAATTAACAAATTAATAAATTTTACTGTACATTTGCAGTGTTAATATCTGTTTTGAAGTTCTGAAAAGGATAGCAAAAACACATTTGATACAATAGATACAGTTTTAAACAAGTCATTGTATGGGACTTATAACGGGGGTGAGAGTCTTTTCACCCCGACTTGTTTCGTAAAGTGATCAAAGATAAATAGTTGACTTACCTTTTTAACTGTACCTTAACCATGAGGTACAGTTAAGGTACAGTTAAAAAATCGACCTACGATCTATTAAGTTTTCAGTTAGTTGCAAAATTTAATAGTTATGTGTAGAAAAAAATTGTATCCGCCCAAAATTGAATGATAGAGGCGGTGACCTCCAACAAAAGTGGTACGTTGAACTTTACATGAGAAATCCGCAAACCGATATAATGGAGCGGAAAAGGTTTTTGAGCTTGACGAGCTTAATATCAACAAGTTTAAAACTGCGGGAGAAAGATATTCGGAAGCGAATAAAATCATTGAAAGACTTGATAAAAAAATTGATGCTGGTTGGAATATATTCAAAGATATAACCCGTGTCATATATGAAGACCAACTGCAATATTCCCATGCTGCAAGTATTTTTAAAAAGCAGTTTAGTGAAAACTGTACATACACCTATTGGATAGGTGAATACATAAAAGAAAAGTTTTGTGACTTATCTGACGAAACTATCACTACCTATTCGAGCCGTTACAGGAGGTTTGGACTTTTCTTGGAATCTAAGGAATTACATAAGCTGGATATTAAAGTAGTCGATAATAACGTAATCATCGAGTTTTTTAAATACCTGAAATTAGAAAGAGGACTTGCAGCCCGAACATACCGTTCATACATTGATTTATTAACTACATTCTTTGATTGGTTACAGAATCGAGGAGAAATTCCCAAAAACCCGATTTACAATCTTCCTAACAATACAAAGAAAGTAGACGAGGGGGCAGAGCGGATACGGAAGGAACACGCTCGCAAACTTATGAGGGAATTTGATAAGCATGACAAACAACTTGCAATGGTATGCCGTTTTGAATATTATTGTGGGCTTCGTCCCGGATACGAGGTTCGGTTTCTTAAAGTACGTGATATTGATTTTAGAAAAGGTTACGGCAGGGTTCGTGTATGTATTGAAAATTCAAAAGGAAGCGCACGCCGGGAAGTTACTGTTCCAGATGTTTTTCTGGATTATCTGATTGAAGAAGGTATTAATAAATATCCCGGCGATTATTATGTATTTAGCCGAAATGGACAACCGGGAGAAATAAAACTTGGTAAAAATAATTTCAGGTTTAGATTTAATGACTTCCGGACTAAACTGAAACTTCCTTATGAATATAAGTTATATAGCTGGAAACATACGGGGGCTGTAACTTTGGCAGAAGAAGGCGAAAAGACAATCAACATTCGTGACCATTTGGGACATACGTCAATTCAAACAACAGAAAACTACCTGAAAAGGCACGGTTTTCACGATACAAAGATTATCAGGAAAAAGTTTCCGCAGATATAAGTAAATAAAAAGCCCGAACGTTGTCGGGCTTTTTTACTTGTATTTTACAAATCAATTCGGTTTTTTACAGGTAAAAAAGCTAATTATCAGTCATATCTTTGTAATATGTCTATTCAAAATTCTAAACGCACATGAAAAAACTTAGGTTCATCGCAATTTTTGCAATCGCTTTAATAGTGGGGTTATTTACCGCTTTTAAGTTAAATTGCAATTACAACAACGATTTTCAACTAACAATAACCAATATCGAAGCGTTAGCGCAGGGAGAAAGCACAAGCGGTGGTTGTTACGGAAGCGGTTCGTTCTTATGCGACCATGCTTTGTATTATGGCAGGTATTATTAAATCATTTCCATGCTGTTTTTTAGTGCTATTGGTTGTGTCATGTGGCGTTGGGGAAAATCGTACAGTTTTTCCCAGCGCCATATATTTACCAACCATAAAGCACGATTTTGATAGCGTTCATATTAAATATCCTTACAGGGTTAAAGTAATTGATTCATTGATGTACATTACCGATTTACACGCTGACGAGCATTTTTGTCATGAATTTGACAGCCATACATATAAATATCATAAATCCTTTGCCCGAAAAGGTAAAGCACCGCAAGAACTGCTAAGTGTCGGGAACTTTGTTGCAGACAGTAAAAATGACGTACTCCTTTTGGACGTATTTGCCCGAAAAATCTACCGTAGGAACGATTTGAAAATAGAATTGCTTACAGCATTTCCCATTGATTTGGGCATGGTTTCGGATTTTACGCTGTACAAAGATTTTGTTTTTATAATTCCTGATGTCACAGGCAATAACCGTTTAACTTTCATTGATTTGAACGGAAAAATTATCCGTAATATTGGACAGATTCCCGACAGCCGGAAAATAAATGTTCCTGCTTTGACTTTAGCAAAGGCTTGGCGACCATTCATTAACTACAACCCACATAACAACATTATTGCAGTGGCAACACAGTTAGGCGATGTGTTGGAAATATACAACCTGCAAACAGGTGAATCATTTGTAACGGTTGGTTCTGATGGCGAGCCGGTTTGTAAATTTGACGGCATTAATGCAAAACCTGACGGGGTTATGGGCTATGGGGATGTTCACGTTGGCGACAATTACATATATGCCGTATATTGGGGGCATAGCATTGAAGCAATCAAACAGGGGAAGATTATGGAAGAAGGTGGAGAGTTATTCAGGGTATTTGACCTAAAAGGCAACCCACTAAAACAATACCTCCTTGATGCTCATATAACAGGCTTTGCAGTAAATGAATCTTCGGGGAAAGTGATTGCAACCGACCCTAATAACGAGCAGTTGGTAATGTTCAACATTAAGTAAGTTTCAGTTTTTTAGGGTTTTGCCTACATCCCCAAACACGGGCAATAATCACCTTTTCGCTTTCAACGAAATATATCACCTTATAGTTTCCTTTGCTCACAACAAGTGAACGATACGTTTTTGACGGCTTTTTTATTGCTGGTTCAACGGCAGCAATATATGGCTGGCTGGCCAACTTATCTGTTTCATCAATAATCCCGTTATGTAGCTTTAGTGCGATGTTGACGTTCTTTTGGAGGTAGTACCCGTACAACCTTTCCATATCCGTTTTTGCACTCTCCAGCCAAACAATTTCAAACGGCATGTTTTCTCATCTGGGTAGAACTGTAGCTTTTCATTTTCCCGTTTTCAAAATCCTTTTCTATCTGGCAAAGGCTTTCATTCAGTTCCTCAGCCGAATACAGTAAAGGGTTTTCGTCATACAGCCGTTCAATCCGGGATACCCTATCCGCATCCGTATCATTCATGATGGCACGGATTAACCTGAACTTTTTTTGCTCCAATACTGTCATGCTATTGTGTTTTTAAAGATTAAACGCACAAAGATAGTGCCGTTTTTGCAGCATTATTTACCCTTTAGTTCGGTTAGAAATTTTTCAAATAATGATATTAATTCGGGAGAAACATTATTTTGGAACAAACTACCATTAGATGTAGCGGCGTTACCACTGAATTCACAATTGGTAAAAAATGACATGGGCGCTTTTTCCTGAAAATTAATAATCGCTTCGGGGTCAACTTCTAATGCTTTTGCGTATTTGATTAGATTTGACTTTTTTATCGAAGTGCTTCTTTCCCATTCTGATATACATTGTTGAGAAACCCCAAGTTCAATGGCAAGTTCCTTTTGCTGCTTTCCTACAACTTCCCTCACCCGTTGCATTTTAATACCTATGGCAGGTTGCCCCACAACCATTACATCATCATCTTCAACTATCATGGCATTGTATTTTATTGATAACAATCCTAAAACCCATTAATTATCATTTTGTTAAACAATTTGGTTTTATACAAAACGATTTGGTTTTATACAAGCAAAAGTATAACATAAATAGGAGATTACATAATTATTTTTGCAAACTCAACTTAATGGGAATATCCATTAATACAATTGGTAAGCATAAAATTTTGGACTTACCTTTTTGATTGACTTCACCTTTATTAATAAATATTGCATGATAAAAAGAATTGCCCTGATAGCCGGGATTATCACCACAATTTTTGTAGGTGTAATTGTTTATGGTAGTGCCAAGAATGAGTACAAGAACAAGGTTATAAGGTACAAGGAAAACGCCCTCAATAATATTCTCCCTTGTATAATATTGACAAAAACAGAAGAATTTTGTCACCGATTGTACAAATCGGGTGTTCCTTATGAAGAATGGTCAACCATGTCAGGTATGGGGAAAAATGAATATGTAATCAAAACGGTAGAAACCCCAGATACAACTTTTCAGGTTAGGATAAGGGACGATGAAGCATGGGCGCACGAAGCAATCAAACAATTTATCTTCAAAGGTTTTAAGCCTATTGAATTGAAAATGTTTGATAGTTTATTTATAAGAAATCTTCAAAGCTATGGTATCAAAGTTGGACAAGTCTTTACCGAATATGTTGACATTAAGAAAAACGCTGTTATTTACGATAGTGGTGGGTCGCCCAATAAAGATAATTGGTATAAAGCTGGTGTTATTGAACTTGATATTTTAAATTCGGTTGGTGTCAAATGCTATGTAGAGGTAATTATGCCTGAATTTAAGGATACGCTAAGTTCTTATATGCAGTATTTTTACTTGTTATTTTTCTTCTTCTTACTTTTTGTAGTTTTATTCATTTTCTCAATAGTAAAGCCACGCTACCAAATTGGTTACATCAAATATGAACCGGGACATGGAAACAAATAAACTTTTACCAAAGCTGAAATTGCCTCACGGAATGACAAGGGAAATAGCTGAAATACTTCATATATCTGAACGTACTGTATATAGTGCAGTAAATGGAAGGGTTACGGGAGAGAAAAGCGCAAAAGCAAGACGTTTAGCTGAATTAAAGTTGAAAAAACTTGATAACGATTGAAATTTATGATTACTGGAGAAGAATACTGATGATTGTTACATTGATGAAATTGCCAAAGATATGATTGTCCGGGTGAAAGGATACAGTACCGCCACATGGCAAGAATTTGATAGGGAACGTTTGAGATATTACCAGAACCAGAAAATTAAATTAGGATTGGGATAATTTTGTTATTTACAAAGGCTATTAGGTATGATACCTAACACCATATTTTTCTACAAAGTCTTTTAACATTTGAGTATCTGATTTTGGAGAGAAACTTAATTTGATAGATTTTTCCCAATATGGTTTTGAATTACAGGGATTTCCCCCAACATTAAATTTTGCATGTATCAAATCTGCCGTTTCCACTTTTTCAAAAATCTTCATTAATAAATACTCATTCTCTTCCAATTTTAAGAAATTCAAATTACTTTTTTTACATTCTTGAAATCCGAAAAAAAATAAAGTAGATTCTAAATCTTGTAAAAAATTCATAATAAGTTAATTTTAATTTGTTTTCGTATATATGATATTGCGATCCCATTGGATTTATTTTATAATTGCATTGTGACTAACATTCAGCACCAGCTTTCAACTGTTACTTACTTTAGCTCAAAATACCGTATTTGAATGTACATTTCACCATGTAGAGCATTTGCAGAACGATATAAATCAAATTCAATATCATTATATGGTTCGTAATTAAGCACAATTCCTTCTTTAATCAACATAAAACCGCCATCAATACCACTAACCCCTGCCGTAGCCTCGCCCAGTCTTTTTGGTGTCAAAAAATAGATATAAGGATTATCTGCTGTGGGTTTCTCAAATTTTATTCGTACTTCAGATTCTCCTTTTTTTAATAATATTGATTTCTCCAATTCATTAATTAGCTTGGTATAATCATTCCCTTCAAAAAGAGCACCACGTCCCCCATAGATTATGTTTCGATTTTTAATATCAGAAATCACAGACATTATTGCTTTTCCTAAGTCATTCGGTAATGAATCTATCGGTATAGGCGCTTAGTGCGCACTAATTAAAAAATGATGCTACCTTTGTAGCATGGGCACAAGAGATCGATTTATGGGGGTTAATTCTATATATTTTTATGAGCGATTTCCGGAAGAAAATGCCTGTTATCGTTATC
>JAVBNI010000174.1:0-3520 GCA_031551645.1 Bacteroidales bacterium
TCTTTTATGATATTAACAGTAGTGACTTGTGTTTTATTCCGTAAAAATTCAGAGAGTGCTTTTGCTCGTCCTACTCCACGATCAGAAACAATCAATATGTTAAGACCTTCGCCCCATTCAATACATTTTTCATCTTTGTTATCCTCGCTAATAGTTTCATAGAAGTGTCTTTCTAACCCCTCATCTGTTAAAAGATCAGCGATTTTAAGCAATAACGCTTGATATTCTTCGCAACCTCTACATTTAGGCATAGATTTTCACCTCGATTCTACTATACAAATATTATTTATCAAAACGCCATTTGCTTTTGCGTACTCTATTGTGTACCTTGTGCCACCGGGTTGCCCGTCATAATATGCAATTACTTCCGAAGAATGATTAACCATATATCGGTTTCTTTCATAATAAATACCGCTTCTGTAATGCTCGGATAAGCTAATCCCATTATCAGAATATTTACACACAGCCAACGCACGTTTCTTCCAATCTTCTGTCCAGTTGTTCTTCTCGAAATACCTAATGCTAAATGGAGCCACTGTAGTACACTTTATGTATGGGAATTCTTCCTTTAGCCGGATAACCTGTTCTGCTGCAATTATATCAAACCCCATCATTAAACCGTTAATAAAATTAGTTTTACCTTTTGCAATCATTTGTTTTATCATCAATGCAGTATCAGACTTAATCTTCATCATTGCGACACTGTTTTCATCACCACTGTTTGGCATTTTGTGGGGACGGTATCCGGTAAAGCATACAGTTTCAGCTTTATTTATATCTAATAATTTCATTCTATATTCCTCTATTCCGAAAGTTTGTATATTCAATTATACCGAATATAGATGTTTTCGTCAATGCCGAATGTAAAAACATTCGCTTTCCCTTTATAATTATAAAGGGGTGAATTTATGACCAATCAACAACTTAAAACAATGGCTAACCGCATAAAAGAACGAAGAGAGCAACTTGGATTTACACAAGAGCAATTTGCTGAAACCATTGAAATTTCATCAAGTTCATATACAAAAATCGAGAATGCCTTTCAAAAACCATCTTTAGATACACTAATAGCGATTTCGGAAAAATTGAAATTAAGTTTGGACTACCTTGTTTACGGAGGAGAAAAACCTCGAAGTGAAAATAACGACGAGGTATTACAGGCAATAATCGAATTTTGTGATAAAGATAAATTGCTTCATGCAAAAGAAGTAATCAACAAATTAATTAAAATAAAGTAACAATAGCGGAAGAAGTAGCTTCAGACTTCTTCCGCTATGCTTTTACAGTTATCCAAAATAACCCATTGGATTTGTTCGAGAGCCGTCCTTATAAACCTCAAAATGCAAATGATTTCCTGTACTGTTACCTGTGGTTCCTACATAGGCAATGATTTGACCTTTCTTGACAGCCTGCCCATTGACAACAGCAATTTTAGAACAATGAGCGTAGAGTGTAGCGTAGGTGCTGTTATGCGATATTTTTACATAATAACCCCAGCCGCCGCCCCATGAGTCGTTGGCATTGGCAACAATAACGGTTCCGTCTGCCGCTGCAAGGATAGGCGTTCCCTCCGGTGCGCCGATGTCTGTTCCGCCGTGATATTTGGTTTCGCCTGTAAATGGATCTTTTCTATAACCGTAATTCGAGGTAATGCTAAAGCCTTCTCCAATAGGCCATGAGAAAATATCTTTAGGCACATGAGAACCGTCAGGATTTCCGATTTCTCCACTGCCATTAGAATATCCACCGAGAAGCTGCGCCCAAAGATCAGCATAATCTGGGCTTAATAATTCCTGCATCTGCTCTTTTTGTTTTGCTGAAAATCCGTATTGAGTCGCCATTTCGTCAGCACTTTTTTGGTTGAGTGTAATAATTAGCCGTGTAATAGTTACCGTTTCTGTCGTTTCTTTTCCATCGTCACCTGTTACCGTACGTTCCTGAGATTCCGTTTTCAGGGAATAAGAAAGACTTGTCATATCATTTAGAACAGCACGCAACTTTTCAACCTTATCGTCATCCAGTGTGGCAACATCGGCAGGATTGTCAGGGTCGGTATTGGTTTTGACCGCATATACCGCCAGCACTTCCGGCCAGTTGATTGACATGGCATCAATATCGACTACATCATGCGGATTTTTATTTTTGATGTCATCAATTTTTGTATAAAATTCGGTTGTAAGTTCTGATATTACACCGGGCATTGAACGCCCTGTTCCGCTGTCCTCGCCGGAGTAGAATATCCCAAACACAGAACCGACAATTGCACCTACCATGCAGATAACAAGAATAATTACCACCGCTACCCAGCCACCGGCGGCAATCGCCGAGATGAGTGCTTTTGTTGCTGCGATAATAGCCTTAACAGTGGCAATCGTGACTTTAACGGCTATTTTTGCCGCTTGAACCGCCGCTTTAGCCGCCGCACGGGAAGCCTGTGCCGCTGCTTTGGCGGCTTTCGCTGCTGCCTGTGCGGTTCTCTGTGTTGCTTTCGCTGTTTGCTGTGTAGTTTTAATAGCGGTTTTAGCGGTACGCTCTGCGGTTTTTACAGATTTACCCGCCGTTTTTACTACTCCCTTAGAAGCGGTCTTTACCGTTTTGGCAGACTGCTTAATGGTTTTTTCTGATTTTTGAACGGTTTTTATGGATTTATCCACCGCCTGCCGGGTACGGCGAACCGTTTCTTGCCCACGCTTGACCATTTCTTTTTTCGGCTGGTCAGAGGCAGGGTTTTTGACCGCATTTTTAACTTCATTGATATGCTGCTTGGCATTTTGAAAATTTTGTTTTGTTTTATCAATGTTTTCAGCAGCTTTTTTATGCGGATTTTTCAAATGATTGAACGCTTGCTCTGTTGTTTCTCTTGCTTTACTGCTCACACTATCGGTCGCATATTCGCCCGGAGAATTATGCTCATGTGACTGCGTTTGTTCGGCGCTATCCTTTGATTTAACAAAGGCGTTTTTCATGTGGGTGGTTATGTCTGCGGCTTTGTCAAAGGTTTTGATGTCTTTGACGGTTAATTTTGTTTTTATGTCTTTCATGTGATGACCTCCTTAAAATTTTTGATATGTAAAAATGCCCTGCACTCATAGAAAGAGTACAAGGCATAGCGTTTTTATGTTCTTTATGATATTATTGTAATCAAATTTAGAGTATGGTTATACCCCGAAAAACAAATGCTTAGTTTAACGAAAGAAAAACGGCAAATAAAATATGAAATAGGAGCGAACGATAAATGAAAAATTGGTTGAAAAAGAATTCATACTTCGGAATCATTATTTGGGCGATACTTGTCTGTGCAGACATTTTTATAGGAATACCGAATTATATCTACATCCCATTAACAGTTGTAGTGCTTATTATTTTTCTTTTACAAATTAATGCATCCAAAAGTTCAAAGAATGAGAAGGACAAATAATACGGGTAGAGTATGAACATGAAAAAACGTATCTCTGCGGGTACCTAAAATTTAGATTAGTGAAGGTGGACAGTATGTTTTATTATATTTGTGCAGTCGTTA
>JAVBNI010000202.1:0-15796 GCA_031551645.1 Bacteroidales bacterium
CTTTTTTAATTTTAAGTCTATGTAGTTAATAATCAATATATTTGTAAATATAGATAAAGATAATAGTGAACCTCTGAATTTTAGAAATCAGTCCATAAAAATTACTTTAGGAAAATTTAGGGTTTTTAGAGGTTCCCTTAAGTAAAAAGTATAAAAAACAACGTATCATATCAATAATTTGCCATTCTGTTAATCAATTATTTATCACTCATCATCAGCCATATGAACATTAAACAATCCTTTCGCAGTATTTTCCGGAATAAGACATATAATTTGTTGAATATTTTCGGTTTAGCCGTGGGAATCGCCTCTGCCGCCTTGATTTTGTTGTGGGTGGAAGATGAAGTTAATTACGACCGCATATATCCGGATTCGGATGATCTGTACGTCCTGGGGCATACGGAAACACCTGTAGATGTTACAAATACTTATATGAATGTTTCCCATCCCACAGCAGTTGCTGTTGCTTCGGATTTTCCAGGTATACAGAAAGTAACCCGGTTGAGTGGAGAAAGATCCATATTTTCGGCTGATGGAATCACGGGATTCAAAGAGCCGGGGTATTATGTCGACTCTACTTTCTTTTCCATGTTTGGCGTGAAGATGCGGGGTAATCCGGGTACTGCTTTCGCGTCGCAAAGTTCGGTTGTTATCAGCGACAAACTGGCTGAAAAATTATTCGGGAAAGAAGATCCGATCGGAAAGAACGTTAAAATGGACGATGTGGAAATGTATATCACGGGAGTATTTCAGAATTTGCCGGGAAATTCGTCGTTTCAGCGTGAATGGTTGAGGCCCTTTGATGAACTGGTACAAGCAAGGAGAGATGCTGGCGGAAGCGCCGGGATTGATAACTGGTTTTCGCATTGGCTTAATGTATATGTTAAATTATATCCCACCGTTCATGCTACCGAAGTGAACGCAAATCTTTCTGCTTTATTAAAAAGAGAAAAGCCGGATGATGCAAGCCATTACAGTATCTTCGCATATCCGTTGAAAAACATGCGTTTATATGGCGAATTTGTCGACGGAAAACCTACAGGAAACGGTTATATCCGGACAATCCGTCTGTTTACGGCTATTGCATGTATCATTCTTTTCATTGCCTGTATCAACTTCATGAACCTATCCACAGCCCGTTCGGAAAAACGCGCCCTTGAAGTTGGTGTTTGTAAAACATTTGGCGCCAAACGATTTGGACTTGTATCACAATTCATGCGCGAATCCGGGATCATTACGCTGATCTCCCTGTTAGTCGCCATATTGATTATATGGATTTCGTTGCCTGCATTCGGTCATATGGTCGAGAAACAACTCTCATTACATTTACTAAAACCTTCCCACATAGCCGGATTACTTGGCATTGGACTGGTTTGCACGTTCCTGGCCGGAAGTTATCCTTCGTTTTATCTTTCCTCATTTAATCCCATAACCACTCTGAAAAAAATGAAAATCCAACCCGGAGGTAGTGTATTATGGATACGGAAGGGGTTGGTGGTATTCCAGTTTGCAGTAGCCTTTATCTTGATTTGTGCCACAACTGTGGTATACCTGCAGATAAAACACGCTCACAACCGTTCGCTTGGTTACGATAAAGAGCAAGTGGTCATGATCGAAACAGGCCCAAAGATTAACGCAAGCATCCGAACCATTCGCCAAGAGCTACAGAATACGGGTTACGTTGTCAATTCCGGATTGAGCCGGGGATCGATACTGAGGAGTAGCAGCCACGGATGGGGATTTGGATGGAAGGGTAAGCCGGAGCATGTCAACCCGATACTCACCCGGATGTATACCGCTCCTGGATATGTGGAAACGATGGGTTTGCATTTGCTTGAAGGTCGTGATTTTTCTGAAGAAAACGAAGCCGACAAAGACCGCGTCATCATCGATCGTCGCTTAGCGGATTTGATGGGCGAAGAAGGCCGTGCGGGAGGAATGATTAATGATAGGGAAATTGTGGGTATCGTGGACAATTTTGTGTTCGACGATATATACAAAACAAACAATGAGCCGGTTATTATTTTCCATGCTCCGGGTGCGGCCAATGTATTGAATGTACGCATCAAATCCGGCGTTGATGTGCAACAAGCCATCAACAGTATAGAAGCCGTAATGAAGCCATTTATCGGGGTTGATCCATTTGTCTATGCTTTTATGGATGAGGTGTTTGACTCCATGTTTCGGGCACAACAACGTGAAGGTACGCTGGCAGGCTTGTTTTCCATTCTGGCTATTTTCATTTCCTGCCTTGGATTATTTGGTCTTTCGGCTTTCTCTGCTGAACAACGCACGAAAGAAATCGGCATCCGCAAAGTTTTGGGAGCAAGCGTTTTTGGCCTTTCGCGGATGCTTGTCAACAACTTTCTTGTGCTGATCGGCATATCGCTAATAGTCGGAACCCCTATTGCCTGGTATGCCACGCATCGATGGCTCAGCGAATACGAGTATAGGATCGACGAGAATTGGCTGGTGTTTGTTTTCGCCGGACTGCTGGTTACCCTGATCGCAATTTTGACGGTTAGTTTCCAATCCCTGAAAGCTGCAACAGCCAACCCGGTGAAAAGTATCAAAATGGAATAAAAACGTAGAAGGCACCTAACCTTCACCTACATCCGTTAGCCTACGACAGAGGCTGACGGATTGTTCATACATCGATTTTAGCATCTTAAAGTAACTGACATGGAAAAATGCATTTCAATGATTGTTTCAAAAAAATAACAAAAAGAAACGTTCATAAGCGTACACTTTGTGTATCGAAACCGAACACATTTCATTATCAATCATCGCTTAACTAATTGAAAAATTGAAACTTAAAATTATGGCATGTACATTGATATTTTTTTTCAAGAACAATCGGTACCCGGCTTATAACGTCAAATAATAATTAAATAAAAAGCATCAAAGGACAACACATCACATCGACGATCTGTCATCCAATTAAACAATTATTTATCACTCGCCACCAGATATATGAATATCAAACAATCCTTTCGAAACGTGTTCCGGAACAAGACATACAGCTTGTTGAATATTTTCGGGTTAGCCATAGGAATTACCTCTGCTGCCCTGATTTTGTTGTGGGTTGAAGATGAAGTCAATTACAACCGCATTTTTCCCAAGTCGAAAAACCTGTATCTTTTTGGCCATACAGAAAAAACGAACGACAGGACGTTTACTTATTTGACTGTATCTAATCCTGTAGCCATAGGTATTTCCAACATACAGGGGATTAATCGTGTAGCGCGAAGCTTCAAGAGCCTTTCTTTATTTTCTTCTGATGAAGTAAGTTCCTTCAAAGAAAGCGGTTGGTACGCCGACTCCACTTTATTCAGCATGCTTGATCTGCGGATGTTGAGGGGAAACGTTCACACTGCATTTTCGCTGGCGGGTTCGATTGTGATCAGCAAACAATTAGCCGGAAAATTGTTCGGGAATGACGATCCGATAGGAAAAAGTGTGAAAATAGACAATACAAATTTTTACCAAGTAACAGGCGTATTCGAAGTTCCTCCCCAAAACAGTTCTTTTCAATTCGAATGGTTGAGACCGTTCGACGATTATCTTCAAGCCGAGGCGGAAAAAGGAAGAATAGGAAGGGCCGAAAACTGGTTCTCGCATTGGATCGTCTGTTATGCTGAATTGAGTCCTAAAACCGACGTCAACCAAGTAAATGATCTTTTGGTATCGTTTGTCAAAAAAGTACGACCTAATAATAATTCAACATTTACTTTTGCGTACCCTCTTAGCCGGATACGTCTGTATGGCGAATTTGAGGAAGGAAAACCTACCGGTAGCGGGTATATCAAAACAATCCGACTTTTTACAGGTATTGCCTGTATCATTCTTTTCATTGCCTGTATCAATTTTATGAATCTGGCAACAGCGCGTTCGGGGAAACGATCGCTCGAAGTTGGTGTCCGTAAGACATTTGGAGCAAAAAAGACAGATCTTATCTCCCAATTCATGCAGGAATCTGGCTTGGTCACACTTACAGCGCTGCTCCTTGCTGTGATTTTTATATCATTGGCTTTACCGTGGTTCAACCAATTGGTCGACAAGGAACTTTCGATACATCTGCTTCAACCGTCGCACTTGCTTGGTTTATTGGGTATAACTGTATTTTGCACACTGATGGCCGGAAGCTATCCTTCGTTTTATCTTTCCTCGTTCAAACCGTTGACCACTATTGCCAAAATGCGGGGACAAACGGGTGGAAGTGCGGGGCAAATCCGTAAAGGCTTGGTTGTTTTCCAGTTTGCAATTGCGTTTGTACTCATCTGCGCCACCAGCGTTATTTATCTTCAAATCAAGCATATTCAAAACCGATCATTAGGATACGATATGGAACAAGTGGTGATGATGGATATCAACGAACCTATTATCAATAATTTCCCGGTGATAAAAAATGAATTACAAAACTCAGGTTATGTAGCATCTTCTTCATTGAGTCTTGGTTCGGTGATGAACATTACCAGCCATGGATGGGGTTTTCAATGGAAAAGCAGACCCGACAATGTGAATCCGATGCTTGCCAGGATGTGGGTTTGTCCGGGAATGGTAGAAACAACCGGATTAAAACTACTTGAAGGACGTGATTTCGAAACCGGTAATGAAGCGGACAAAACCCGTGTTATCATCAACCGGCAACTTGCCGGTTTGATGGGTGACGAAGGTCATGTTGGCGGTGTTATCAGCAGGGAAGCCAATTACGAAATTGTGGGTATTGTGGATAATTTTGTCTTTAACGATATTTACAAGACGGATAGCGAGCCGCTTATTATTTTTAATGAACCCAAAGCGGCTAATACTTTGAATGTCCGCATCAAAAAAGGAGCCGATATGCAGGCTGCGTTGAAAAGTATCGAGTATACGATAAAGCAATTTGCCGGTAGCTATCCGGTTTCATTCACTTTCATGGATGAAGAATTTGGACGGATGTTCCGTGCCGAGCAACGTGAAGGAACGTTAGCAGGTATATTTTCCATTCTGGCTGTTCTCATCTCTTGTCTTGGTCTTTTTGGCCTTTCGGCTTTCTCTGCCGAACAACGTACGAAAGAAATCGGCATCCGCAAGGTTTTGGGTGCAAGCGTTTTTGGCCTTTCGCGAATGCTTGTCAACAACTTTCTTGTGCTGATCGGTATATCGCTAATAGTCGGAGCTCCTATTGCCTGGTACGCCACGCATCAATGGCTCAGCGAATACGAATATAGGATCGACGAGAATTGGCTGGTATTTGTGTTTGCCGGACTGCTGGTTATCCTGATCGCAATTTTGACGGTTGGCTTCCAGTCCCTGAAAGCTGCAACAGCCAACCCGGTAAAAAGTATCAAAATGGAATAATTAATTCAAAATTCCATAATTGAATTCTTGATTTTTTGAATTTTTGAATCAAAACTGAATATGTATCAACTTAAAATCTTTTTCCGCAATCTGTTACGCAATGGCATTTATTCTGCCATTAACATCGGCGGACTGGCAGTCGGCTTGGCAGCTGCGATACTTGTCTTTGTTTGGGTATACAACGAATGGAGTTACGATAAGTTCCATGCCAAAACAAAACAGCTATACGCCGTATATAACCGGGCAACCTTTGATGGGTCTGTCATGTGCTGGACATGGACGCCACCGGTTATGGGTCCAACCATGAAAAACGATTATCCGGAAATAGCGGACATGACAAGAACAAGAAAGGCGACAGCCATGCTTTTTACGAAAGATGACAAGAAAATGAATATCCCGACATCAATGGCTGATCCTGGATTCCTTAATATGTTCAATTTTGATTTGTTGCAGGGGAACAAGGAAACAGCCTTGAATAACACGTATTCGGTAATCCTTACCGAAAAAGCAGCTAAACGGTTATTTGGCAATGAAGAAGCCATGGGGAAGGCCGTTTTATTGGAAAATGACAACCGGAACCCGTTTACTGTAACTGGAATTATGGAAAACTTACCGACCAATACAGTTTTTGATTTTGAGGCTTTGATTCCCATCGAATATGCTTTAGTTAGTAATTTGCTCGGAGACAGAAGTAATTGGGGAAACAATTGCATGCAAACATATGTCGAATTGCAGCCGCAAACTACTTTGAAACAAATCAACGAATCTGTCCGGAATATCACCATACAACATACCGATAATAAAAGTACAACGGAAGTATTTCTGTATCCTTTAGCCAAACAATACCTGTATGGTAATTTCGAAAACGGGATGCCCTCGGGAGGCCGGATCGAAAATGTACGCATATTCAGCTTGATTGCCCTGTCTATATTGCTGATCGCTTGTATCAACTTCATGAATTTGAGCACTGCTCGCAGCGAAAAACGAGCGCGGGAAGTGGGGGTACGCAAAGTTATGGGAGCCAAATATCCGTCATTAATCCGGCTATTTCTCGGAGAATCCGTCTTAATTGCTTTTTTTGCAGGGATCATAGCTGTCCTGATTGTCAAATTGTCGTTGCCGGCTTATAGCGCCTTAATTGGTAAACCATTGTTATTAAATCTGGGGAATACCGGCTTTTGGTTGGTCGGACTGGTCTTTATCCTGTTCACTGGATTACTTGCCGGGAGCTATCCTGCTTTTTATTTATCCTCATTTCTCCCCGTCAAAGTATTAAAAGGGGTTTTCAAAGGAGAACGGACATTGGTGGCTCCTCGAAAAATATTAGTGGTGGTACAATTCACCTTTTCCATTTTCCTGATTATTGCCACTACTGTTATCTACAAACAAATCCATTTTGCACAAAGCCGGGATAATGGTTACCGTAAAGAACAATTGGCGTATCACCCCCTGTCGGGTGATATCGGTAAAAATTACGAACTGATCAGGCAAGAGTTATTGAATTCCGGGGTTGCTGTTTCCGTCACAAGAACCATGTCGCCTATGACTGAAGGATGGAGCAGCACAGGGGGATTCGAATGGAAAGGTAAAAACGCCGGCAACAGTCCCCTGATCGATCGTTATTGTGTAGATGCAGACTGGGCAAAAACTACAGGTACGTCGATTATTCAAGGCCGGGACATTGATATGTACACATACGCTACCGATTCGACGGCCATGCTGCTTAACGAAGCGGCTGTGAAATTAATGAATTTCGAAAATCCGATTGGAGAAATTATCAAAAGCAATGGAACAGACTGGCATGTCGTGGGAGTCGTAAAGGATTTCATCCTGAATTCGCCTTATGAAGGTATTGCACCTATGGCGATCGGAGGCCCTAAAGGAAGGTTTCACATCATGCACATCCGGTTTTCCGGGACGAATAGAACCCGGGATAATCTGGCCGAAGCCGAACGGATTTTCAAAAAATACAATCCCGATTATCCTTTCGAATGCAAGTTTATAGACGAAGAATACACGCGCAAATTTGAAGAGGAAAAAGTTGTAGGAAAACTTGCAACATGTTTTGCCGGACTTGCTATTTTCATCTCTTGTCTCGGCTTGTTCGGGTTGTCGGCGTACATGGCCGAAAACCGGCGCAAGGAGATCGGCGTGCGGAAAATATTGGGCGACTCTGTTTCCGGTATTGTTGCGTTGTTATCACGTGAATTCCTGATATTGGTCCTGGTATCATTTCTTATTGCCGCTCCCCTTGCCGGGTGGCTAATGAACCAATGGCTGAAAGAATTTGCTTATCGGACCAGTATGCCATGGTGGCTCTTTGTTGTTGCGGCTGTGCTGACAATCGCCATTGCTTTATTCACGGTAAGCTTTCAAGCAATTAAAGCCGCAACAGCCAATCCGGTGAAATCAATAAAAACTGAATAAATCATTTATAATTCAAGAAATCATGTTTAAGAACTATTTCAAAACAGCATGGCGATATATGACCAGGAACAAGGTTTCCTCGGTGATCAATATATTGGGGCTTTCGTTGGGGATTACCTCCTGCCTGATTATTTTCCTGATAACAAGGCATGAAATGAGTTTCGACACTTTTCATCCCGACAAAGAACGGATTTACAGGCTGGTATCGGAACGGGAATGGAAAGGTGACAAAACTTGGAGGGCCGGCATGGTCGATCCGGCTGGAGCAACAGTCCGTGAAGATATTACAGGCCTGGAAGCCGTATCGGTTTTCTATAACTATTACGCCAAAGTGCGTATCAAAAACGATGAGGGGATAAAACAGTTTGATGCTCCGAGATATGGCATCGATCCGGTTGATATTGTTATTACCGATCCGTTTTATTTCGACATTTTCAAATACGACTGGGTGGCCGGTACTCCTGCTTCATTCAGCGTACCTTTTGCGGTAGTGCTTACTACGGATAAGGCGCATAAATATTTTGGAAATCTGCCTTATGAAGAAATGATCGGGAAGGAAATCACTTACGGAGAAGCATTGCATGCGGTGGTGACAGGTATTATCAAACCGTGGAAACAGAACACCGATTTTATCTTTACAGACTTCATTTCGACTGCTTCGATCCCCGGAAGCGAGTTAAGCA
Source organism: Bacteroidales bacterium (assembly GCA_031551645.1). Taxonomy (GTDB): domain Bacteria; phylum Bacteroidota; class Bacteroidia; order Bacteroidales; family UBA4181; genus JAIRLS01. The sequence continues at coordinate 8,454 of JAVBNI010000202.1, forward strand.
ATTTTATTGATATGACTGCCTGGGGAATGTGGAATTCTTCTACCCAAGTGTTCGTGAAATTGTTGAAAGGAGCTGATCCTGCCACGGTCGAAGCGCAGTTTCCTGCATGGGCGGACAAATATCTACTCAAGGGTGCGGACATGCAAATCAGAATGGTACTGCAACCGTTGTCGGATATTCATTTCAATACCGACTTAAAAGACGATTATTCGCACCAGGCGCATTTACCCACTTTATACGGTTTAATGGCCATTGCTGTATTTATCCTGTTGATTGCCGCATTCAATTTTATCAATCTTTCCACAGCGCAATCCATGCAACGGTCGAAAGAAGTAGGTATCCGGAAAGTGTTGGGCGGGAAACGATCTGTACTGATCGGCCAGTTCCTCGGGGAAACATTTATCATTACCCTATTTGCTGCAATCATTTCGCTTCTGGTTGCTTATCCGTTAGTGGGATTATTCCATTCATTTATGCCGCCCCAAATTATATGGGGACTCACCCGTCCTGTTACCTGGCTGTTCTTCGTGGGAGTTATTGCCTGTACAACACTACTGGCAGGGCTTTACCCGGCCAAAGTATTATCGGGCGACATGCCGGTTTCACTTATGAAAGGGGCATCCACACATAAACAAAGCTCCAAAGGCATGCTGCGTAAATTTTTAATTGTATTCCAGTTTACCATCTCTTTGGCCTTTATTATCTCCACCCTGATCATTACAGATCAACTTCATTACATGATGAATAAAGATTTGGGATTTGACAAAGACGCAATTGTCAACATCAAGATCAAAGGTAATAAAGAGGTATTGACCGAACGTATCGGGCAGTTTCCGTATGTCCAGATGGTGAGCATACACACAGCTCCGCCTGCGGCACAAGGTCATCCGGGAACCATATTCAAATATAATGCAGATGGAGAAGAACGGGAGATTGCGGGCGTAGCGCTGGAATTTTGTGATGAAAACTTCATACCGCTTTATGGACTCCGGTTGGTGGCCGGTCGCAATCTTCTTCCAAGTCCCTATATGAAGGAATTTGTGATCAATGAAACCTTTGCGAGACAACTCGGCTTCAATAATCCCCAGGATGCTGTCGGGCAACCGATTATCAGCGGGCAGTGGGACCGTATTCCCGACAATGAGCTTGTGCCGGAAGGTCCACGGCAGGCAATGATTGTAGGCGTGGTATCTGATTTTCATCTTACCCCGCTGCACGAACAGATCAAACCAATGGGCATAAGCGCTACAACACGGGCGGGACGTATAATGTCCGTCAAAATTGCCACCACCGGTAAAGGCGTTTTGGATGTAAAACGAATATTGGCTGATATGGAAAAAACATGGAAAGATATTAATCCCGGCGAACGGTTTGAAATGGCTTTCTACGACGACTCCGTTAAAGCATTTTACGAAAAGGAGCAAAAGATGGCGCAAATCATCAGCACAGCCATGTCTATGGCAATATTTATCTCATGTATGGGATTGTTTGGCTTGGCCGTATTTACCACCAAGCAACGCACCAAGGAGATAGGCATCCGCAAAGTGTTGGGAGCCAGCATCAGCAATATATTACTCATTCTTTCGGGAGGATTCCTGAAGCTTGTGGTGGTGGCCACAGTCCTTGCATCGCCCATTGCCTGGTATGCCATGAGCCGGTGGCTGGAAGGTTTCGCCTACCACGTCCCGGTGCGCTGGTGGATATTCATATTGGCAGGAACGCTTGCCGCCCTGATTGCAGTGATAACTATCGGACTGCAAACGATCAAGGCAGCACGCGCCAACCCGGTAAACGCAATCAAGAGCGAATAATTGAATGACGGAATAATTGAATAACTGAGTAACGGAATAACTGATATGGAAGCATTCAAATATAGGGATGAATTGAAGCAAAGAACAAAAATATTTGCTTTGCGGGTAATCAAACTATATCACCATCCGACCCTGTCAGGTTCTACCGAACCCTGACAGGTCTTTGGCGTGGGGCGACCTGACAGGGTCGATAGACCTGTCAGAGTCAAATCGACAAAATAAATTGCATCACATAAAAACTCACAAAAAAAGTAAACCCAGTCATTCAGTTATTCATCATACTCGATTCTCAATTCTCAATTCTCAATTTTCAATTCTTATGTTCCATCATCTGAAAATCATCTTCCGGAATATCCGTCGCGACGGCATATATTCCGTGATTAACATCGGCGGACTGGCTATAGGTATGGCCGCAACCATGCTCATCATGCTTTGGGTATACAACCAGTGGAGCTACGACCGGTTCCACGAAAAAAGTAAGCAATTGTACCAGGTGGTTAATTATAACGAACAATATGGCGGCATGCCGAACGTTTCACGACTGCTTGGCCCGGCTTTGACAGATAATTACCCGGAAGTCACTGATGCAGCACGCATTAATCTGCGTGAAGAAACCTGCGGTTACGGCGATAAAAAACTGAACGCCCACATTATTTTGGCCGACCCGGGATTTCTGCGCATGTTTAGTTTCCCGTTGACCGAAGGTAATCCTGCAACAGCTATAACCGATCCGCACTCGATTGTTCTCACCCGCTCATTCGCCGAACGCATGTTTGGTAATGAGAACCCGATGGGAAAAACCATTCTGGTACAGGCGAAATATCCTGTAACCGTAACCGGAATAATGACTGATCCGCCCCACAATACCTATTTTCGTTTCGATGTAATGTTCCCCTACCAGTTCATGAAAGAACTCTATGATATTGGTGAGGACCGGTGGGGTAATTATGATACTTTTACCTATGTGGAACTACAACCCGGGACAAATGTCGCCAGGCTGAACGGATCGATCAGGGATATTGTCGGGAAAAATACCAATGGTGATGACAAAAGCACAACCATCCTGCAACCTGTCAGTGAGATGCACCTCTATACAAAGTGGGAAAACGAAAAAGCAACGGGAGGTCCTATTGAGACCCTGCGGTTGTTTTTTGCCGTAGCCATGCTGATATTATTGATCGCCTGCATCAATTTCATGAATCTGAATACCGCCCGAAGTGAACGGCGGGCCAAAGAAGTCGGGGTGCGCAAAGTGATCGGCGCACGCAAGTATTCGCTGGTAGAGCAATTCCTTAGCGAATCGATGCTGGTAACTATCATTGCTGCGGTGTTCTCTATCATACTTGTGGTCGTGTGCCTGCCGTTCTTCAACAACCTGATGAATGAACAACTCAGCTCAAATTTCGGGAACATCTGGTTTTGGTTGGCATTCATAGGTTTTATTGTAATTACAGGACTGCTTGCCGGAAGTTATCCTGCTTTTTACCTGTCGTCTTTCATGCCCGTCAAGGTATTAAAAGGAGTCGTCAAATCAGGAAAGAATGCAGCTACACCCCGGAAAGCGCTCATTGTGCTGCAATTTACCTGCGCCATCGTATTGATTGCGGCAACCATCGCTATCTATCGCCAGATACAATATGCGCAAGGCCGCAACTCCGGGTATGATAAGGATCAATTGATATTGTTGTCTCTGACCAATCAAATGGACCAACATCAGGATCTGATCCGGCGCGAGCTTGTTTCTTCAGGCGCTGCCCTGTCGGTGACCCGTACGCTCAGTCCGATGACGGAATCGTGGAATTCATCCTGGGGGATCGGATGGAAAGGAAAAGACCCGGAGAACAAAACTCCTGTAACCCGTTACTACGTGGATACGGGGTGGTCGCAAACTGTAGGTGTAACCATTGTCCAGGGGCGTGATATCGACATTAACACTTACCCTACCGATTCCGCCGCGCTATTGCTGAACGAATCGGCTGTCAAACTCATGGGTTTTGATGATCCCATAGGCGAAATGATCAAGGACAGGCGTAAAATATGGCATGTGGTTGGCGTGGTGAAAGATTTTATCATCGATTCACCCTACGAACCCGTCCGTCCGATGATTGTCGGCGGTCCGGGGGGATTTTTCGGTTGTTTGTACATCAAGCTAAATGGCGTCAACAATATGAGGGATAACTTAGCTAAAGTCGAACAGGTAATGTCGGCCTACAGCCCCGATTTCCCATTTGAATACAAGTTCGTGGACGAAGATTATGCGCGTAAATTTGCAAATGAGCAGCGTACCGGTGCATTGGCCGGTTGGTTTGCCGGGCTTGCCGTTTTCATTTCCTGCCTGGGATTATTCGGCCTGTCGGCCTACATGGCTGAGAACCGCCGTAAAGAAATCGGTATCCGCAAAGTATTGGGCGCCTCGGTATTCGACATCACATCATTGATTACCAAAGAATTTTTGATATTGGTTTCCATATCCATTGTCATAGGTATACCCGTGGCATGGTGGCTGATCAAACTGTGGCTAGCCGGATATGCTTACCGGATTTCCCTTTCGTGGTGGATATTTGTGGTGGTTGCCCTGTTGACCATTATCATTGCATTGGTCACTGTCGGGTTCCAGGCGATAAAGGCGGCAACAACCAACCCGGTGAAGGCGATCAAGGCGGAATAACGTATTACATAGGTAAACGACCTGGGCTGTCAAGATCAAAATTGACAAACGACATAAACTTTTAATTTTTCCTTATTGTGTTCTATTACATTAAAATAGCATTTCGTAGTCTGAGAAACAACCGGGTTTACTCGGTAATCAATGTTTCCGGCTTGGTTATCGGTATTGTTGCCGCCACTTTTATCTTCCTGTGGGTTCACAATGAGCGTAGTTATGATGCGTTCCGTCCCCATGCCCACCGGATTTACCGCATCACCAACACCTGGAACGTAAATGGTAGCAACCCCTGGACGTTGGAATCATCACCCTACATGCTTGCCATGGCAGCCAGGCATCAAATCCCCGAAATTCAAAACCTTGCTTTCATGTCTTTAAGCTCGGAAGATGGGATAACGGTAAAGAATGAAACATTTTATGTATTCCGGAACCTTGTATATGTTACACCCGAATGGTTCGGAATGTTCGGCTACAAACTGATCGACGGCTCATTCGAGCCATTTGCCGGGAACCCTTTCAGCGTGATACTCACCCGGTCGGAAGCAAAGAAATATTTCGGGGATGAAAGAGCCGTCGGGCAAATCGTCAACATCAGAGATCATAATTATATTGTTCAGGCCGTAGTACATGACAACCCATCGAACTCCATATTCCAGTTCGGCATTATGGTGCCCATGGACGCATATCTGAATGATCCGAGGCAGAAAGAAAATGCAGAAAAGTGGGGTAACTACGATCAGATTGTATTTATAAAACTCCAAAATAATACTGATACACAACAAATTTGCCGGAAGATCAACGAATTATATCAGGCCCAGGGGAGCAATACTGAAGCCAACTTAGTGGCTCTTCCCGACATTCATTTCGAAACGGGTATCAATTCGATGTATTTCGCACACGGCAATAGCAGGATGGTTTCCGTTTTTGCCATACTCGGATTGTTTATTCTGTTCACAGCCTGCATCAATTATGTCAACCTGACCACAGCACGGTCGAACATGAGGGCGAAAGAAACAGGAATAAAGAAAATGATCGGCGCCCGGCGGTTCACATTGTTTTCGGGTTTTGTCGTCGAAACATTCCTGGTAAGTTTAGTGTCGGTCATCATTTCCATAGGTTTCATCTGGTTATTGTCTCCCATGTTCTACAATCTTACCGGGTGCGAAATTCCCATCTTCACATCCTCTGTTACCTGGCTGATACTTGGATTAACACTGCTGATTGTTACCATATTGAGCGGGATTTACCCGGCATGGATGTTATCGGCGTTCAACCCTCTGAAATCCATCAAGGGGATTACGGTAATAAATATAAAGGCCGGTAGCCTCCGCAGAGGGCTGATCGTTTTTCAGTTCGCATTGTCGACTGTGCTGCTTTTTTCGGTGCTAATCATTTACCAGCAGATGACCTACATCACAAAAATGGACCTGGGGTATAACCGCGACCAGGTGGTATCAGTGGAAACACCATACCGCAAACTATTCAGTCAACACGGTAACAATGCACAATCGACTATGCAAAATGTCAGGAACGAGGTAGCGGCGTTACCCGGCATCTCCGGTGCAGCATTGAGTGACGCAGGAATTATGAATATCGGTAACTCGCGTTCCATTGAAGGGAATGCCGGCTGGGACGGGCACCACGAAGAAATACCCGGCTGGTTGAAGATCATAAGCATCAATAGTGATTACCCGGAGCTACTCGGGCTAAAATTAGCCGACGGACGCTGGTTTGAAGAAGAAAATCCCGCAGACAGGACCAATTTTATCCTGAACGAAACGGCTGTACGTGAATTGAAAATCGATGAACCGGTCGTCGGGAAACGGTTTACATTATCAGGCAATAGCGGGACCATTGTCGGTGTGGTCAAGGATTTTCATTATGAAAGCTTGCACGAGAAAATCGGCCCATTGGTAATGTGCAATGCCCCGAATTATATGCTCAACTTTAAGGTCGAAGCCGGCAAAACAGCACAGGCATTGAAAGAGGTAAAACAGGTATGGAGTAGTTTTCTCCCCAATACCACCTTTGAATATAAATTCTTGGACGATACGTTCAACAAGCTGTACCAGTCCGACATAAGGACTTCGCAGTTATTACTGGTCTTTTGTGTTTTCACTGTTTTCATAGCAGTGATGGGGTTGTTCGGCTTGTCGACATTCACCATTGAACGGCGCAACAAGGAAATAGGAATACGTAAGGTATTAGGTGCGTCAATATCGGTGATACTCCAATTGATTACCCGCGAATTCATTTTACTGGTTGCCTTTGCCTTTGTGATCGCTGTACCGGTGTCATGGTGGGCAATGAATAAATGGCTCAACGATTTTGCGTACCATATTAACATCACTGCATGGATGTTTCTGGCAGCAGCGGTGTTGATCATATTGACAGCGCTTATAGCTATCGGCTCACAAGCCATTAAGGCAGCAACAGCCAATCCGGTGAAGGCCATCAAAAGTGAATAACGAAATAATTGAATGACGGAATAACTGATATGGAAGCGTTTAAGTATAGGGATGAATTGAAGCAAAGAACAAAAATGTTTGCTTTGCAGGTGATCAAGCTGTATCACCATCCAACCCTGTCAGGTTCTACTGAACCCTGACAGGTCTTTGGCGTGGCGACCTGACAGGGTCGATAGACCTGTCAGAGTCAAACCGACAAAATAACCTTGATGATAGTTGTTGTATCATATAAAAGCTCACAAAAAAGTAAAATCAGTTATTCAGTTATTCAATCACTCAATCGTTCTTTGAACAGTATATAGTAAGGTATCTCGACATAGCAAAAAGGTATGTCAACATCGTTCGAGGCGATGTCAAGATGGTGCAGTATGATGTCGACATAGCAAAGGAGGTATGTCA
>JAVBNI010000073.1:0-11628 GCA_031551645.1 Bacteroidales bacterium
CCTGAAAGGACGGCATAATCGGCTATATCGTCCTTTCAGGACTTTGCCCGTTTATCCGTTTTCACCCAAGGCTAAAGCCATTGGGCTAAGTTATATCGTCGCTTTGCGACTAAACTGGAACGAAAATATTTCAAAATGAACCCTAAATTTTTGACAACCCACCTTACAGGTAATGGCTATGTTAGTTGTCAATCCGCAAGATTCGCTTCGCCCGCTTGCGGTTATGAAAATCTCGCCTTTCAGGCATAGAATAAGGAATGTCTAAATTTTGTCATATGCTAAGATAAAGTCTAATACGTAAAGATTTTTTTCAGTCCTGTTATTCCGGACTCTGTCAAACTATCATTGTACCGTTAAAATAGCCGGTAAACGTTTTTTTAAATTTTAAAATATAAATCATATGAAAGAGGATGAAGCAAAAAAGTCTTGGGAAGAAGACGATGAAATCGACATGAATATCGAAGATCTGACCGAGATACAGGGAGGAATCGAAGATAATGAAATAATCACGCCAAGGTCTTGCGGCTTAGGTTGTTTTATTCGTGTGGGCACTGCTTATGAATGATATTCTCAAAAATGTCATTGTCTGCATGAGAAAATAGTCCGTTAGGGCCTGCCCGGCTATACTGTTCTGGCGGGCGTAGTCGGGCAAGTCTTGACGGGCAATTATAATATGGGAATTTTATTTTTAACATGTCCCTAAGCTATATAGCTTGATTATAGTTATGATATAATTTAATAAAATGCGATATAACGAGAACGATGTATTTATATTTAATCCGGATTATGTGATGCGGAACGATTTACACCGGATTATTGTATTTTCAAAAAACACATCAAGCTATTCGAGTGTGGCGAATTGGAAAAGTTTCCTGCATCCTGTACATGCCAAAATTTTTAGTTTCTTCACTTTCGATCGACCCTTGCATGTAACAATTTCGCTATTAGGTGAATACTTGAGCATGTCCGAATCTTCCATGCAAAAAATCGTGTTTCCGTTTATCGAAAACCCTCAATCGATTTATACCAAATACAAGGAAGATATGGTACGGATTCCTAAAAATGTGATCATCAACCGGAATCAAATCACCGGTAAGGCCAACTTTTTAAATTTACATCCGGACGTTTTTAATTGCAGGAATATTGATTTATCGACGCAACATACCTATACAGGACCACAATCACTTACTTTCATGCTCAATAATAACTGCGTTTCAAACTGCATGTACTGTTATGCAGATACTAAAACAAAAGTAAAAAAGAGCATACCGACTGCCCGTATACTGGAACTGATTGAAGAAGCAAAAACGTTACCGGTATGCTTGATCAACCTGATAGGCGGAGAAATATTTCTTCATCCCGATTGGTTTGTTATACTTAATAAGCTTGTAGATTGCAATTTATCACCGGAATTTATTTCGACCAAATACCCCTTAACCGGCGAGATCATTCATTCCATCCAAAAAACCGGTTTTATCAATCCCATCCAAATATCATTGGACGCTTGTTCATCTGGCCTGTTACAAAAAACCTTATCCGTAAAAAGCGATTACTTGCACAAAGTCTTGCAAGGGATAAAAAGCATGGATAATAGCGGATTGAAATATCGTGTTAATTCAGTACTTACAAACTTCAATGCAAAAAAAGAAGTTATGGTAGATCTTTTTCTGTTTTTCCAAAATTTGAAAAACATCACCGACTGGCGAATAACACCGGCTGTTCATTCCAATTGGATCGAAAATAAAAAATTCAGTGAAATAAAACCCGATAAAGAAATAATAGAAACACTGTACACGTTTATCGAAAAAAAAATCATACCATTCTCAAACTTTCCCATTATACTAAACCAGGGGATCATCAACAGCGAATTTTATTATTGTACAACCGGCAGCGGGGATTTTAACGGCTTGGATTGTTCGGCCTTAAACAGTCATCTTTTTATTTTGCCCGACGGAAAAGTAACTATTTGTGAACAATTATATTGGTTGCCTCAATTTATCATTGGTGATGTGTCTGCAAACAGTATTTCGGAAGTATGGAATTCGCCTGCCGCTAAAAGATTATTAAATCTGAAAAATAGTGATATTCAGCACGGTAGTCCATGTAAGATTTGTAAACTTTTTGAGACATGTTTCAATGCAAGAAACCGCTGCTGGGCGGATATTGTAAAAGCCTACGGTAAAGAAAATTGGGATTATCCCGACCCCCGGTGTGCCTTTGCTCCGCCTATGATTAATGATTTGCAGTATGTATAAATAGCCTGAATTGTTGAATAACTGAATAATTGAATAACTGAACCGAGCTTGCGAGCTCAACGAAGTTAATAACTGAATAATTGAATAACTGAATGACTGAAAAATCTTCGTTCTTCACTCTTCATTCTTTACTCGTCACTCGTCACCAATTTATCACCAATTATGACCATCCTATTCGATATATTTCCAGCAACAGGCCACTACAATGCCAGTTTTGCAATTGCCGACAGACTGCAATCCGCCGGTCACAGAATCATATATTGTGGGGAAAAAGGGTTCGAACAAACATTCAAGAGTAAAGGATTTGAATATATTCCAACATGTTCGCGCCTGTATCCCCCCGATAAACTCTCATTTTCCGGTAAATGCATGTCAATCCTGTGCGAATGTTTTGTATCGATATTTACCCGGTCCAGGCAAAAACAAATCGCCAAGAATGCTAATGAATTTGCAGCAATCGTCAGGGCGACCGCTCCCGATTTTGTGGTACTCGATGCTCAATTGTCGTTGAAAACAATCGTCTACCGGCACCTCGCCATTCCGATGGTCTTACTCGAAACCATGCCGCTTTCGCTTCCCGACCCCTGGGTTCCTCCGTTCACATCGGAATTTATTCCAAACCAATCGTTGTGGTCGAAGTTTAAAATACAATTTCTATGGCAATCGTTAGTCTGGAAACGAAAATTCTATATGATGCTGTTCGCTTTGCTTTTTTCCGGGCAGGATTACTTTTCACTACACCGGAAACTTGCCGTAACATACGGGCTTCCCTTTAAAAGGTCGCTGGATTTTAAACGCGCTTTTATTACAGGTATTAAAGGCGTCAGTATATTGGCCATGACACCCGGTTGTTTCGACTTTCCCCGTAAATATACTCCCAATTGTTATTTTGCAGAATCAAGAGTCGATGCCCGGCGCGAAGAAGTAATTACCAACCGACGGTACTTGCAAGTAATCGAAAGGGTCAGGTCTCTCAAAGCGCAACAACCCGACACACGGCTCATCTATTGCTCTTTAGGGACAATACTTTCTGATTCGGGTGACCGCTACAAGGTTTTTTTCAGAAAAATGAAAAAAGTATGCCTGAGAAATCCGCACTATATCTTCGTTATGTCGGTAGGCATGCTGTATGATATCACCTGCCTGTTACCGCTCCCGGCAAATGTATATGTATTCCAAAAAGTCCCTCAATTGGATATGCTGGCGCATTGCGATATCATGTTAACGCATGGCGGGATGAACAGTATCGCCGAATGTATCCGCCAGGAAACACCCATGTTGGTATTTCCGCTATCACTGAAATGGGATCAACCAGGGAACTCAGCCCGGGTGGCGTATCATGGATTGGGTCTGCAAGGTGACATTAGAAAGGATAGCCCCCGGCAAATCGAAAAAAAACTGGACCAGCTGATGTGCGAATATATATTTTTCAAACAGAATCTGGCTATCATGAAACAAAAAATGTTTGCCCAACAGACGGATATTCCTTCCTGGTGGGAGTTGTTACCTTCACTGGATTTTGTAGCATGAAAGCGGTCAAACACATACGCGACACATTTGTGGCAAGGGAAATGCATCCGACAGCCGTTCTGTGCTTGTTGTCTGTTGTTCGCTATTATGGGGGAAACATCGACCCGAAGTTCTTGATGGCGATCAGTAAGACATTCGAAGGAGTTACCAAACTATCGGATCTTGCCAAGGCTGCAGAAGCTGCCGGACTGACTGCTAAAGGAGTCCGGTCGACCCCGGAACATCTGAAAAAGACCAGCCGTCCTGCAATTCTTCATGTAACCAACGACCTGGGCGAAAACGATTACATGGTATGTTACGGATACGACGGCCGCTTCCTGGCAGGAATACCCGCATGGGGACTTACCCAGTTTTCGGACGAAGAGATGATGGCGGTCTGGGGATCGCGCATTATGCTATATCTGGAACCATCGGAAAAATTTATCCCTGAAAAGGTAATGAAAATGAGGAAAAGGAAATGGCTGGCTTCTCAATTCGCCAATACGGCTGTTTCGCTGTGCATGTTCGTTATTTGGTCTATCTTGTCGGCAGCAACCTTTACCTGTGGGATTTTCCTGATTCGGCATTCATCTCCAGGTTGGGGAATTACATGTTCGGGACTATCGTTACTCTTCATAGGAATTGCCTGTATATATAAACGATATGGCCGGGAAATACTTGAAGCAGAACTTTCAACCGCCACAGAAAACCGGGATGTTTCGCTGATACCCATCAAGCGTTTGGATACCGTGATCGATACGGCATGTTCTTTTGTCGAAAACATATGGCTGGTAATCGGCTTGAGTATCCTTTTTATTTGGTTCCATACAGAACTTCCGCTACCGGTTTTGGCAGGCATGTTGGCATTTTCCGTATGGTTCCTGGTTAAAATCATAGGAAATATCTCCACAATAAGATCGTTTATGGACATTTTATCACAATTATATGATTTCTGCACAAAGTCCGCATCATGAAAGATAGAAATCCGGCTTATATAGCGTAAATAATGTATTATGTTGCTTATCCAATGAAGCATGCATTGATAGTAAAAACAAATAAAACCAATATTATGACAAAGTACAATACCGATACTCCGATTCTTTTCCTGATTTTCAATCGTCCCGGGACAACCCGGCAGGTGTTCGCACAAATCCGGAAAGCTCAACCCCGGCGATTATATATTGCAGCCGACGGCCCCCGTTCACCCGATGAAGAAGTCATTTGCCAACAGGTAAGGGACATAGCCTTATCTGTCGACTGGGAATGTGATATCCAAACTCTTTTTCGCAAAGAAAATTTAGGTTGTGGTAAGGCCATTAGCCAGGCTGTGACCTGGTTTTTCGAAAACGAACCCGAAGGTATTATCCTGGAAGACGATTGTCTCCCATCCGACAGTTTTTTCGGATTTTGTTCGGCCATGTTGGAAAAATACAGGGATGACAGCCGGGTAGGGCACATTTCAGGAGGAAACTATCAGAAAGGATTGATCCGCGGTGATGGAAGCTATTATTTCTCAGCGTTGACCCATGTGTGGGGATGGGCGGGATGGCGAAGAGTGTGGAAGGATTATGACCTGCAAATGGGATCATTGCCGACATTCGAAAAACTAAAGTATTTAGACATACTGCCCTGCCATAGCCCTTTCAAGGAATACTGGACATATTTTTTCCGCTTGTACAACAGTGGAAAAACAGATTCGTGGGATTTCTCATATTCCTATCTCAACCTGGTCAACAGCCGGTTATCGGTTATCTCGAATATCAATCTGATCACAAACATAGGGTGTTCGCAAGAGCCAACCCATTACATACCCGACCATCCCTTTGCAGATATACCGTCGGGAGAATTGGATGAAATCATCCATCCATCCTTTGTCGTATGCGATATAACAGCCGATCTGCACTCGCAACATCTGGAATTAAAACTCCCCGTATATGAACCGGATAATACCGATTTTCTATTCATGAAAGACAGGCTCGTATACCTCTCCAACAAATACGATGGTTTCATGAAGATACCTAAAATCATTCACCAGATATACGAAGATCCTGCAGGGCCGCCCCGCATGCTCCTCAAATCGGCAGAGACGTGGAAAAAACACCACCCCGGCTGGGAGTACCGTTTCTGGGACAGGCAAAGTATCGACAATTTTCTATTGGAAATCTGTCCCGGATATATGGAAACATACCGGTCGTTTCCCTTCAATGTACAACGCTGGGACGCCATCCGGTATCTGATATTATACCAATTCGGCGGATTGTATGCAGATATGGATTACGGGTGTATCGAACCTTTGGACGGTTTGTTAGTCGACAGTAGTTGCTGCATGGGACTGGAACCACAGCCAAATGCCGCCCGGTTCAACATGCCGCACATTGTAGGCAATGCGCTAATGGCCTCAGTCCCGGAACATCCGTACTTTAAAAACATGATTGATGACATTTTTGATCATCCCGAACCATTAAAAGAAGGACAATCCAAATCCCGCTATATACTGGATACTACGGGGCCATTCATGACAACGAGGATGTACGACGCATTTCCTGAAAAAGAAACTGTTACATTACTGCCTGCCGAATTAATAGCCCCCCTGACTCTTAAAGAGGTCAGACAATTTTTCAGCGGTAAGGAAAATAAAATTATCGAGGAAAAAATGGAAAAAGCCTTTGCTGTTCATTATTTTTTCGGATCATGGACCGAGCAAACAAAAAATAAACATGCAGTAGCTTGAACATATTGTATTTGATAAAAGTCCACGCATACAGATAGTCCGGTCCTATCTTATGCGTGGAGATTCAATTAACACGACCAGATACGGCAACCCCAACCTGGGAATCGGCGCAACCGTAATATAGAAACCATTTATTCTGGTGATAAACCAATCCTTCGATAAATACAGTCCCGTCGACATATTGCCCACTCTTTTCGAAATCAGCTTCAGGGCGGAAAAAAGGCTCATCCAAACGTCCGATAACCTTGTATGGATCATTCTTATCAAACAACACCTGCCCGGCACAGTATGAACCGGCTGCGTAACGGGCATCACCGTCGGCGCCCTTCGCATTCTTTCCATTATACAACAACAAAATACCATCTTTTGTTATAATAGCCGGAGGTCCGCATTCGGTAAGTGCACTGTCGAAATAGCCTTTTCGCGGGGTAATTGTTTCAAAAAGCTTCCCATTTTCATCCAACACGGGAGTCCAACGGATCAGATCGTCGGAGGTAGCAACGCAAACCGCTTGCTCGCCCCAGTACATAAAATATTTCCCGTTGACTTTTGCGATTACCTGCCGGCCGCCGTCCAAGCGGGTCACCACTGATCCCGATTTGCATGACATGTCATTGAAACGCCCATTGTGACTATCCTGAAAAGCATAACCGTGTTTCTGCCAATGAACCAGATCGGTGGATGTGGCAACGGACAACCGTGGCACTTTACGATTCCATGATGTGTACAGCATGACATACAAGCCGTCTTCGGTCACAGCCACACGCGGATCTTCACAACCTCCCGGCCAGTCGAGATCCTTGAAATCGTCATCGGCAGGATAAAGTACCGGTTTGGGTAAACGTTTCATGGCAAAACCGTCGTTGCTTTCGGCCAAGCCTATGCGTGAAGTACGCATGCCAATCCCGGTTGCCGAATTGTCCTCAGCACGATACAGAACATATATTTTACCATCCTTAACCGTTGCTGCAGGATTAAATGTATCGCTCTCCTCCCACCCGATCGAGTCTTGAAGCATCGGACAAAAAAACTTTATCCGCGGATCAGGCGAAATCACCGGATTAACACCTTCGGGACGGACAAAAGGCCCCAATGCCCATGCCGGAAGCGTATTGGACTGTTTAGTGGAACATGCCGAAAGACATCCACAACAAATCAATAGAAATAAATATCTTAAGTTCATGGTTCACATTTTTAATGATACGAGACAAAAATACATGTAAATAACGAAAGATCATTCTATCCGGCACTTATTCCTGAAAAAACATCTTTTTGAAACAACATCTAATGATATACCCATCATGAACTATTTTTAACTATCTTTGGCATCAAATTATTAATCAGTTCAACCATGAAAAAAATATTATTTGTTATTGGATGTGGAATTATAGCATTTTCGAGTTGCAACCAGCCATCGACCGGCATCGCCCAGGAAAAATGCTGTTCCCCACAAAAGGATTCGCTGGAATTTGTCATGAATATTCCGATAAAAATCAAGCCGGAATATGTATCAGCCTATAAAAAAGCTTTTGAAAAATGCCAGGCTGGCACACTAAAGGAAGTAACTTGTCTTGACTATTACCTCTATCAATCGTATACCGACAGCACCGAATTTAACCTGCTCGAAAGATGGAAAAACAAACCGGGGCATCTGGCCCACATGAAAACCGACCATTTCAAGGTATATATAGCAGAAGTAAAGGGGATGAACGATAAACCAAGATTCAAAACAATTACCACATATGCTTGTTCATGCGCCAATTAAGCCCTGATTGACAGTAAACTACACTTCCATAGAAAATCTACCCCAGCGGCAAATACCTCATCAACACATGATGGTATTGATATTTTCTGTATCTTTGCGGGACGCAAGCAATAAAAACAGAAAGTCATGGGACAATTGTATGATAAGTTAAGCACAGACATTCGCTATCAAGAGGGGTTGCGTGCATGCATCAATTGCGGGACATGTACGGCAGTATGTCCTGCTGCAGAATTTTATAAATATGACCCGCGGCAAATCGCCAACATTGTACAAACCAAGGATGACGAAAAAATAGAAGAATTGCTCAAAAGCGAAACCATCTGGTATTGCGGTGAATGCATGTCGTGTGTTACCCGTTGTCCCCGATCCAATGCTCCCGGACTGATTATTCTTGCTTTACGGTCGCTTTCGCAGGATGAGGGTTATTTTACCGAATCGGAAAAAGGAAGACAGCAATTAGCATTAAAACGTACCATTGGCGAATGGATACTGAAATACGGGTATTGTATCTACCCGCGTAATGTCAGTTTTGCAATGCATCCCGAAGCCGGCCCGATCTGGAAATGGGAACAGGAAAATCTGGACGATGTATTTAACCGGCTGGGAGGTAACCTTGACGGAGAAGGCGTAGGAATCCTGCGCAAAATACCCGATGAGTCGCTCGATGAGCTAAAACGTATTTTCGATGTCACCGGAGGAACCAAGCGTTTCGAAAAAATCGAAGAAGCATCCAAGGAAAAGGCAGATGAAATGGGCATTGAAGGCGATGAATATTTTGTAAAGATATACAACGAAAACAGCGGGGAACACTCTTGATATTTTTGATTTCTGATTTTTTATTTTTCGATAACACAATCGTCAACTAAAAAATGACATCAAAAATGATCAACCAAAAATCAAGAATGATATGATTTACGAAGGCAAAAAGAAGATTTGGAAAGATTATCAAAAAGAAATACCTGCCGACCATTATTTTTATGTACGGAGTTGTATCCGTCAAAATTTTTTCCCGGGATCGGAAGTCACCTTTTTGAAGATCATGCGGGACGAGTTGGGTAAGGATATATTCGAAACCAAGTTTCATACGTCATGCAGCGGGATCGGCTACCACACGGATGTGGTGCCGATGGAAACAACAATGACCGTGGTTGCCCGGCAGTTTGCCCTGATGACCGAAGCTGGCTACGAAAACTATGCCGCTTCGTGTATCACTTCATTTGGCCTGTATTGCGAAATACTGGAAACCTGGAAGCATTTCCCGGAAGTGGAGCAGAAAGTCAGGAAGGATTTGAAAGAAGCCACCGGAAGGGAATTCAACATACCGAAACATGTCGCCCACGCCAGCGACATCATCTATAAAGTACGCGATGAGATCGCAGCCAAAGGGAAATACAGGCTGGTAAACCGTCACACCGGACAACCATTACGCGTGGTGGAACACATCGGTTGCCATTATGCCAAGATGTTCCCCAACAAAGGTGTAGGAGGCGCCGAGTATCCGTATGTACTCGCGGGAATGGTTGAATCGTGGGGCGGCGAGGTAATTGATTATCCCGAACGTCGTCACTGCTGCGGATTCGGCTTCCGGCAATATTTAGTGAAGGCCAATCGTGGTTATTCTATCGCCAATACCCATAAAAAATTCGAATCGATGAAGCCGTTCAAGCCGGACATGATCATTACCAATTGTCCCGGCTGTCCTTATTTTCTGGATCGCTGGCAATATGCCATTGCCGAGATGGAAGGAACTACATACGGAGAGAATGGGTATGGAATACCTGTATTTACTTACGAAGAGGTTGCCGGAATGATTCTGGGATACAACCCCTGGGACCTTGGATTGCAGGTACACCAGGTATCGGTGGAACCATTGTTAGACAAAATCGGTATCCCCTACGATCCTGAAAAGAAATACAAAGGAAGTAACAACAAGGATATTGGCGTTCCGGATAAACCCAAGGTATTGAAAACCGTATAAAGCAGACCGGAATAACTTCCGAAAGCCATCAAACTTATTCCTCTTTTTCCAGCATTTCTCTGGCTTCTTTCAACCTTGTGCGGGTCTCATCATCAATTTTCGGATAACTGAGATCAAGCTCACTTAATCGTTCCACCATAATTTGTCCCACGGCATAGCGCATAAACCACTTGTGGTCGGCAGGAATAACGTACCACGGAGCGTGCTCGGTGGAAGTGTGGGTAAGCATATCCGAATAAGCATCCATATATATATCCCAATATTCACGCTCTTTCAGGTCGGACATTGAAAATTTCCAATTCCGGGATTCATCATCGATACGTTGCAGGAAACGTCTTTTCTGTTGCTCTTTCGATACATGCAGGAAAAATTTGATAATAACCGTCCCATTTTCCGTAAGATGGCGTTCCATATCGTTTATCTGATGATAACGGTGTTTCCAGAATTTATGATCGATCTTATCTATCGAATCCACTTCGGGTAACCCCTGTCGTAAAATAATCTCAGGATGTACCTTGGCAACAAGTACTTCTTCGTAATGCGAACGGTTAAAAATACCGATGCGACCGCGCTCAGGCAAACATTTATAAATGCGCCACAAATAGTCGTGATCAAGTTCCTCTGTCGACGGTTGTTTAAAACTGAATACCTGGCATCCCTGGGGATTGATACCCGACATGACATGCTTGATGGTTCCGTCTTTTCCCGCAGCATCCATTGCCTGGAATATCAATAGAACAGCATAACGGTTGTCCGCATACAGTTTATCCTGTAAAATACTCAGACTTTCTATGCTATCACACAAAAGTTTTTCCGCATTTTCCTTTTTCAATTTACCTGTATATTCTGCATCAAAATCCGATACAGAGTGTTTATTCTCCGGAACGGCAAGGATATGTGTATTTTGAATCAAATTTTCCATAAAAATCAAAGAATATGTTTTCCAATGATGAATGACTTTGTTGCAACGTGATTTTTGCTCAAAAGGTTATTGATGTAGCTTTGCAACGCAAACCCTAAAGCAAAAGTTCCAATGAACCATACATCAATAACCGCAAGCAAAGATAAGTATAAAGTCAGAAATTAGAAAGCCTATAACAAGAGTTTATGTCATCGCGGACGTATCACTTTATGGATTGAAGATAGTCTTATGCAAGAATGGTCATCTATAGATATCACCAATGCCTTTATTCCGACAGTATCATCCGTTGTTGTCTGTTACTGAAAATATCTTATCATTTGTGTCTGAGCCAAGCGACGGGTTTTGTTGAAAGCCTGTTGCTTTTAATGGGCAATGGGCATTTCGCAGTACCGGACTACAGTACCTTATCCCGTCGTCAAAGCCTAATACCCTGCTCGATATCCCAGCGCCTGACACAGGGAGAAAACC
>JAVBNI010000065.1:0-6948 GCA_031551645.1 Bacteroidales bacterium
CGCTTTTTGAATCCGGTGGATTGGTGTTGCTGTTTGCTCGAAATATTAAAATCTGGATTGTTTGTAGTTTCATGTAAATTTGAGCAGCATTAAATAATCTTCACCATCTTCTCCGACGATTTCAAATCCCATATTTTTGTATAATCGGACAGCATAGTTGCCTTTCTTTACATTCAGCGAAGTTTGTTTGTATCCACTATCTCGTAAATGCTCAATCATCTCGGTCATTAATCGCGTTCCGATTCCTTTATCGCGGTGTTCTTTATACAGCGAAATTGCAAATTCAGGTGTTTCATTGTCAATATTTCCGTATCCTTTGATGTCGCCCGACAATATCCGTGTCCACACAGCACCGATAATCTTTCCGTTTAGGTCGGCGACCAAACAATAATCGTCTTTCCTATCGCCGAATTTATCAATGTACACGCGAATTTCAGGAAGTTTCAAAATCTCTCGTGGTATCGGATTTGTTTCGTCGGGCTGATAAATCGCCTCATACAACATATCTTCAAGTTGGTCTAACTCGCTCGGTTTTATTTCCCGTATCGTTACTTTTTTCATTACTTATCAGGCTCCTCAACTTTATCAGCCGTTATAACTCTGTAAGTATTTGAATTTATGGTGATTTTAATGTTCTTTTCGCGATTTGCAACATAGATATTTTTTCCGATTCTTTTAAAATCCGCTTCTTCCGTTTCTTTTATGGTATCGAAAATCATTTTTTCAATCCCCGATTTCGAGAAATTGCTTTTTAGCTTTTTGTTTATTCTCCCATAAACAAGTTCCGTAAAGCAAATTTTATTTAGGATTTCTATTTTATCTACACTCTGAACGATTTCTGATTCTTTTACCGCCTCTTTGTATCTCTCCGATATTTCCCTGACTGAAAAGACATAAACAATATTTCCTATCGGGTCTTGTATGCTGAACGCCCGGTCGCCCCATTCATGGTCAGTAACATCTTCGAAGAAAACGATTCCTTTGTCTTTGATTTCGTTGTAACAGGCATCGACATCTTTCACTTCAATATTGATCGACATCCCTCCCGCAAATATATCCCTGTTGAGTACACTTGTGTCTTGAAAAGAAAGCTCCAAGGGGGTGATTCCGATACTGTCAAATCGTATTACCACATACCACTCGGAATCAAATGTAATCCTTGTACTAAAGTATTTTTCGTAGAACGCGACGCACTCCCTTACTTTATTAGTGTGGTATGTAACTGAAAGAGAATTGAATTTCATTGTTTTTAAAGTTTTATGACCCGTTTGCAAATTTATGCTTTAAATTTTGTAAGTGTGGCATTCAGGCTTTTTGTTTCCTGCGCACAACGGGTTCTTCCGCTTCTACCACCTCGTACTTATCCAACTTCTCATAAATTGATTTCAACGTCTTGCAACCGTAACGGCGTGGCTTATATCTGGGGTGTATTTTTTTCAGGATAAATCCCAACTCGGAAAACGTGACACTTTCCTTTTCGTAAAAATCAAAAGCCTCGTCAAAAATGTGAGCCTCCTTTGAAAGAATGGAATCGGGGCTTTCACCGCTTTCCAATTTAATTTTGACTTTGGGCGTTTCATTTAGCTGTTTAAGTTTGGCAGAAAGGGAAAGTGGCTTTGCGGGATTTTCTGTTTCCTTGCTGGCATCATCGGGCAATGTATCATTTTTGGGGCGTTTGTCCTTTTCTTTTTTCTTCTTCTCCTTGCGGGCTTTATCGTCGGCAATAATCTCTTTCAGGGAACGTACCATAACAGGTTCTTCCCGTTTGAAGCGTTTGAAGTATATCCGTTCGATGAATTGGGGCAGAGGCGTTTTCCATGTTTCCTGCTCATGGTTGTCTATCTTGCCCAACTTGTCGGGATTTAAGCCCAATTCACGCGCCATCTGGGTGTGTTTATCGGACAAACGATGTTTCTTTTGGGCGGCAACCCACTTCTCTATTTTTACGGCCATATATTCGATATTTTCAGCCTGTAAAGATACGAAATGCCAGCGGTTCAGGATTAAAACTCTAAGGAAAATCCGCTGCCGGCTTTTTGTTACTTTTTCCCCCGCATCATCCTTTGGGCTCATGGAAAAAGTAACGGGCGGTTTTCTCCGCCCGTACCTGTGTTTATTCGATTGCCGTCCCGAAAAGGTCATTAAAGAAATGTAGTAGTTCTTCCCGCTTTAGGGTGTCCCAATATATGTGCGCCGGGTGGGTAGCGTCAATGCGCCCGATTTCATACCCCATATCCTCTTTCGTGAGCCGTTTTCCCTGCTCCATTTTCCGCTTGGTACTCGCCAGTAAATCATCCCTTCTTTGGCCTCTTTTCGGTTGTTTTAACTGCTCCAACGTAAAGGCATGGCCTTCGCCTACCGTATGACCGGATGAGGTCTTAAAAGGGCTGTTTTTGCATATTTCGCATTGTTCGATGGCGGCATCAAGATTGGTAACTTCGATACTCTCGCCTGTAATGCTTTTAATGGTTATCATACCTGTTGCTTTTATTGGTTTACTGCTTGTTTTACTTCGTTTTCATACACGTACCAGCTATCCCGGTAGCCTTTGTCCCCCAAGAGGTTGAAAGCGCCCCATAATCCGCTGCGGTCGGCGTATCGCTTCGCCTGTAATATACTGTCAAAGATGCCTAACCGCTTAAAGCCGATGAACAGTTTGAATTTGCCGGGTTGCTTGCGATGTTCCTCTACTTCGTGCCGAAGTATGTTGTACATGGTGGCGTAGTTCTGCTTTTTCTGCTCCAACTTGGCTTTTGCCTTTGCCAGCCGTTCATCGGTGGCAGCATCGAAAAAGAGGTTGTTATGTGTTTCATGCTCGATATACTGCGCTATGGCGCGTTCTACTTTCGTTATCTGCGCTTTTGCAGCCGTTACCTGTCCTATCAGGCTGCCGAAGCCTGTCATCAGGCCGGAATGCTTGTCATAATAGGAGTGGTAAACCATAACGTTTTTGCGCGGGTGCTGGCACACTAACTTAGCGTGCCGCCAGTCAATCACCCATTGCCAACGTTCCAGCATGTGGCGCGGCAGGTCTATTTCGTGGAAGCGCTCTACTGTCCGGTCTGCGTTGCGCACCTGAAAGGAGATATGTACCCAATGTTCAATTTCCAGTTCCTTCTCTGCCTTTGCGATGTCTTTCGCGTACTGCATATATTCGTCAATCATATTTTTTGGTATTGTGGGCGGATTGCTCCGCCCGGTTTGTTATTCTCCGTAAATTTTCCGTATCTCGCTGCCAATCTTCTCTAATGCCTGCCGCTGCTCTTCGGTCAATCGTAATATAAAATCGTTGCCGCTGTACCATTCTCCGTTCAGTTCGGGTTCGTGAAAGCATCGACGGTCGGCTGTATCGACAATCGCCAGTATCACGTCTGTTTCCGTTACGGTCAGTCCGCTAAGGGTAACGCTACGGTTTTTATTTATCTTCATTTTCATGCTCTTTAGGTTTGTGGGCGGATTGCTCCGCCCTGTTTATTATTGGAATAAATTTTTTAGCATCCATTCTGTTTCATACGACCAAAGTTTGTAGCCTTTTACAATCCTGCGCCGGATGACTTCTTTTTGTCCTACCATTTCGGAAGCCTTTTCAAGCAGTTCCTTATCACTGAATGCCTGCGCCCTGTTGATCAGAAAATCAACCATTTCGTTTTTCTGCTCATGCAGGTCTTTAATCTCGTTGCAACGTTCCTCGTATTGGCCTTTCAGGACGCAAATCGTTTTGAAAAGTTCCGTAACAAGGCGGCTGTTCCCGCACTTCTTGTATTCTTTACAGAACTCGTCCTTGTCCATTTCGCCTGCTGCCATGTATATGGCTTCAATTGTTTGGTACTCTTCGGTTGTCGGGGTTAAACCTGTCCTTTCGATAAATTCTTGATGGTTCATATCTATTGTTTTTTAGTTGAATAATAAGGTTAATTGCTTGGCTACGGTCATTTCCTGCAACATGGCATACACCTGTTTCACGATGATATTTGAAAGGGTGGGGTTATAATTGGAAGGGTCGTTTTTGAGGCGTCCCCGTTGTTCTGCATGGCGGCTTAACAACTCCCGCAAAGCGGCTGTAAGGCATTCTTTCCGGTTGCTGAATATCTTTCCCCATATCCCCAGTCCGTAACCGCCACCCGATCCACCGGTCGAATAGCCGGCACCGTAACTCCATTTGCCGTTTGCGCCCTGTCCGATGATGATGTAATTGAACGCCGCCCAACCTTTGCGGTCGATAAATTCGATTCGCTCCACGTCTGTAAAATCGGCATTTTCCAGCCAGCCGTATTGGTTCATGGTCTTTTGTGTAAACCCGAATAACTGCCCCCTGTCGTATGCCCTGCGGTTCATTATGATGTGGCGGGGATCATCTCCAAAACTTTCGTATTCGTCAATCGTCTGCCGGTCGTTTTGGCGTAAGGCGATCAGGTATGCGGCCATGTATGGCCGTTCATCCCTGTACGGGCGGTATTCCCGTATCTGTTCTATCTTTTCGGATGCTGATAAATTTTTGTAATCCATGACTTTGGGTATTTACGGGCGGATTGCTCCGCCCTGTTGTTTTTACTGCTGTTTCCTTATCCATTCGTCCCGACGGGTTCGGCATCGTTCCAACGTGGTGTCCGCACAACTGAATAATTCACCGTTCGTGTAGCGGAAGTCGTATTGGTAATACTCACAGTGCGGACGGTGTGCGGGTCTGAATGTGGTGTAGTTCTCGCGCCCTTCGGGGCAAACGGAACAGCCGTTTACATTAATGGAGTTCATATTGTTGCTTATTTTAAGGTTGATAACCGTTCTTCTATCTCGTCATACAGGTCGTTGAATCTGTCCTGATATTCCTCGTAAAATGAGCCGTTCTCGTCTGTCATATCATCGAGGGGAATGCCGTATTCGCTTACGAGGGCAATGTCTGCCAGTTCGCACACGATTTCCATGAAAAGGCTGTGTTTGTCGTCTTCGCACAGGTCGGTGTTTCCTGCTTCGGCTTGTTGCCATTGGTAAATGTTCATCCTGTCGCTTTCGGGCAGGTTCTGCCAAAACAGTTCTGCTTCTGCTTCATCGCAAATACCCGTTATAAGCGATTTAACGTCCATTGCCAATGCTGTCCACCATTCGTTTACTGTTGCTATTTGTATATTTTCCATTTCTTTGGGTATTGTGGGGCGGATTGCTCCGCCCCGATTAATGATTGTTATTTCTTCTGTGACAAGTCAATAAGGCGGTCGAAATTCTTTATAAGGACTTTCTCACGATTGCGATAATAGGCTCTATACTCCGGCTCTATTTCCTCATGATCCCGGATTTCATACCATCCGTTCATATACTTGGTTTTCCACCCGATAATCCTCTCTATTTCGGGCAGATGCAGATAGCCATAACCCTTTTTGCACAAAGCAATTAAGAGGTCAATTTTTGCGGGTATTGTTTCCAGCCAAAAACTGTCGCTCCCGGTTTCAATTAATACTTCCATTCTCGACTTATTTACAGTCGTGTCAATCTCTTTAATAAACTCCAAAATCGTCATTAACAGATAATCCGCTGCACTGTCGTTTTGGTAAATTCCTGTTCCCCATGTTCCCATAATATTTGGTTTTTGTGGGGCAGCGTTTCCACCGCCCCGTGTGAATAATGTATTTGATTTAATCAATTGATATTTATCAACTTGCGCAAATCGTCCTCTTTGCTCTTTTGGAAAATCCATCCTGCGCACTTTTCCCCGTTCAGGGTGAGGTACTTGTTGAAGCGTCCGCCCAATGCCGAAAGTTGCTCTTTGATGGCCTTTGTGTCGCCGAATATGGCTATCGCTTTCTCGGAATAATCGACAATCGTGTAATCACCCGTTATCGGTTCTGCTATTTGGGTCGCTTGTGGTGTCTGCGGGGCGGTTTTGATGCGTATGTTTGCCTCGTCCCCTGCGGCGTAGGCAAACCGTTCAATGAAGCGTTCACGGTCGTATATTCGCTCTTTTTCGATAATCCACCCGCGATATTTGCTTTCGCCCAAATAGTAGCCGTGTCCACCCGTATAATTTTCACGGTGTTCGTAATCCTCGTTTTTTCCTGTCAGGTAGGCGGTTTCCTCGAAGTTTCCCGCATGGTTACGCATTTCCTGAAAGTTGTTTTGCGTGTGGGTGGAAAAGCCCAAAATCACGGTACGCACGGTTCTTGATGCATAATAATCGGTTTGCGAATCGGATTGATCTTCCCGCTCACATGCAATAATGACTGCTTGCGCGTTGGCGGGAATCAGGTCTTTGAGGCGTTCCCGTCCAATAGCTACAACCTGTTCTTGCCTTTGTTTCTCAAGTTGTTCGGCTTCCCGTTCCGCTTTGGCTTTCGCCTGCGCTTCCTCCCGTAATATTACCACCTCGAAAGCGTCCAAAAATTGCGGGTTTGCATCATCGTAATACATACCGATGCCGAATTTTTCGCTCAACGGTCTGATTAAGTCGGAAGTGTGGAACTCCTTTGTACGCAGGTTTATCAACTTATACGTGATGCCCCATTGGCTTTTTGAGATAGCGTACACAACGTACTTATCATAACTGTATCCCTCCAATTGGATAACCTGATTGACTTCTACGGTCTGAATGTCGGTGTCTATTTCCCTGTTTGCACCTAATAAAAATTGCTTTGCCATGACTATGAATTTTTGATTGTTAAAAAATGATTGTTACTAAAAGCGTGATTATCACGGCCAGAATGAAAAGCGAGAGAAGGCAGGAAAGAAGCCCTTTCAGCAACCTGAACCCGATGTAAAGCCCCGCAACCACCGCCACGAAAGCCCAGCCCCACAGTGCGAATCCTGCGACTGCAAACCCTATTTTCAGAACCCAACCTATGCTAATTGGAAGGTAGGAGGATCGATGTTTCATATTTTTTTCTGCTCGTATCATGATTTCTGACCTTTTTTTTATCGCTATGCCGTATCGGAGCCGGTAAGGAGTGTTCGAGTTTCAGG
>JAVBNI010000256.1:0-6469 GCA_031551645.1 Bacteroidales bacterium
AATAATGGAGATAAAAGATAGCAAGGTAGAATCAAGAATCAAATACAAATCCAGTAGATTTTTTTAACCCTTTAAATTTTAAATAAATATCATAAAAAAGTTAATTTTAGCAGCATTGTGTTTTTCAGGTTTGCTCCTGTCGTGTTCAAAAGATAAAAATGAGCAGGAACCGCCCCAAAATGCAATTGCACATACATCAATATCGCGTTTGGTGTAAAACATGGTGATACCGCCTACGCGCGTTTCTTTTCCACCGAAACGGGTAAATTGCATAAGGTTAGTTTTCACAAGCAAGATACGGTGCAAATTTTTGGTGCAAATTAAAAAGCGACTACAATTTTTGTTTGCAATCGCTTGATTTTCAGGTGACCCCGGAGAGGCTCGAACTCTCGACCCATTGATTAAGAGTCAATTGCTCTACCAACTGAGCTACGGAGTCGTGTTTTAATTTTTGGTGGCGCAAAGGTAGAGAAAAAATTAAAACATGCAATATTGATAATTCAGATTTAATAAATCTATGCAATACTTTTAAACCATGTTTTTATATTTTTTGAAACAGGCTCATACTTAAAACGACAGAATGTACATTCTGCCGTTTTAAGTATGAGTTATTGGATGACCTCTACCCACTTGCCTTCGGTGTTGGCAGTAATTGAAGCATCATACATTGCTTCGCACGAGAAGGCGGGCAAATAGAAACGTCCCCGGTAGGCGGCGGATAATTGTACAACAAATGTTTTTTTCGAACCGGAACCTAGGCTAAAATATGTATACACCCGATCATCACGAATATCAATATAATCGTAGTTGGATGAACCGGTTGCCGTACTTCCATCATTTAATCGTGTATTGACAATTTCCCAACCCGACGGGAAAATTTCACTCAGGATTAAATTTGTATATCGCCCTTCATTACCATTGTTGAGCACTGTCACCACAGCCTTGAAATCAGTTCCCTGCGATAGTTTGTCAATATTAATGTCATTACCATTATCATTGACAAAGCGTACGGTCATTTCCATTCCATGAGCAAATGCCTTTTCGTTGCCTGGTGCGGGAATACCCGATGCTGTGATTCGAACGTAAAGTGGTATTTCGCTATTGTTTTTGAATTTCATTTTATCTGAGCCTGTTTTTGTACCAATGCTCAAATCAGTTTGCCATACAGGCATGCTGCTTTTTGCTGTCTGGGATTTTCCGGCATCGGCGTATTCAACATTGATCTCTTTGCTACCTTTTTCACCTGCAGCATACTTCGATACAGCCAGGAGGCTATATGCGGTAGTCTGGGTACTCATCCACTTATTTGTATTGAGCGCTTCCGACAGCTTCTTTACCAAAGCAAATGCCTGCGTGCGGTCACCCAAAAGGGTAAGTGTTTCGAGTACCATAGCTTGGTCGCGTTCCGATGTGCCAAAATTATCATTAAACCTTGACGTATAAGCATCGATATTAGTCGAAGCATTGGCCGTGAGTGATTTGGCAATTTCGGGTTTTCCTGCCAAAGCATAGGCGGCAGCTAAACGCCATTTGGCTTGTACCGATAGTTTTTCATATTCACGTAAACGGTTCATAGCACTGAGATCGGGTTGTTTGGCTAACGCCAAAGTATACAAGCGGTATGCCTGGTCGATGTCATTACCTTCATTACTACGCCAGTTACTGCCCCTGTTGGTTTGATAACGCAACCATGCCTGTTTCATTCCGGCTGGCAATGCAAAGCCTTTACCTTCAGCCTCAAGCATGAAATGTCCGGCATAGCTTGATCCCCAGCTACTCGGCGTATAATCGCCAGGCCAGTAACCAAAACCACCCTGAGGTGTGATGAACAAACGATAACGGTTAAGCGCAGCTTTGATGTTGACTTCAATATTACGTTTGCTCGTGGCGTTCAGTTCCATTACGTTTTCAAGATATAGTTGCGGAAATACCGACGAAGTTGTCTGTTCGATGCATCCGTGGGGATAATTTACCAGATAGTGTAACCTTCGACCCAGATTAATGGGAGGAATATATGATGCTTCAATACTGGCCTTGTTGGTACCCGACATCCCCGGAAGGACATATTCGCCATCCCAGCTTTTACCGGGTTGTACCAATTCGTCTATAAAAGTGTATACGTTGGGATTCGGGTTGCGTATGTCTATTTCGATGGTATGCTCAGCCTTTTCGCCACCACTGCTTACCATAGCCGTAACCTTGCCGATGCCGGTATAATCTTTCACGTTTAGTTTGAAATATACCGTTTGGTCACCTGTGGTGGTGAAACTGACGGATTGTTTATTACTACCGTCGATCTTGAATATTTCACTGGCTTTTATCTCGACATTCACTTGTTTGATCTTGCTATCCATGGCAAAGACGGTTACCGGAACCCATACTTCTTCACCAGGACCTACTACACGCGGTAAGGTCGCCAGGGTCATCAATGGTTTGCGTACCGGAGTGGTTTTGCTTTCCGAACCATATCCCCGGCCATTGGTGGCTACCACCATAGTACGTACTGAGCCGATATAAGGCGGAAGAGAAAGTTTATGTTCGTTTGTTTTGCCTTTTTCGACAGTAAACGGACCGATATATTTTACTACTGGTCTGAACCTCTGTGTCTTGGGAGATGATGACTCATTGCTTTCTCCTTCGTCACCACCACCGATGGCAAATAATTGTTCGATTTTACCTCCATACGCGCCGATAACGAAGTCATAGATATCCCAGGTGCGTATGCCAAGCGCTTCGCGGGCATAGAAATAATCCCACGGATTGGGTGTTTTATAACGAGTAAGATCCAGCAAGCCATCATCAACGATAGCCAGGGTATAGCTCATCATTTGTCCGTTTTTCTCACTCACTTTTACCTTGAACTCTTCTTCGGGACGAAGTTCGTCCGGCATACCGATTACAGGATAGAGACGTGTTTGCGGATCTTCCACCAAGAGGGGAATGACTCCGTACAGACGAATAGGTGCGTCGTTTTCTGTCTGAGCGTGTGGTTGGATCAACGAAATATGCACAAATACATTAGGCACCATGTCGGCAGTTGTTGGAATAGCTACGCGTCCGTTGGCATCTTTACAATCGACCCAGAACGAACGTTTCACCATTGATCCCGATTCAATACATACCAATGCCTTGGCGCCTTTCGATGCAGGAAAAGTTATGATGGCGTCTTCACCAAGATTATATGACGGCTTTTCGGTGGTCAGTTGAAGCATGGTGGCTCCGCTTCCATTTTCATCGTCGCCATCACCATACCAATAACGGTAACTTGCATATACCGGAATAGCGGTTACGTGACTACTTTCGGGATCTGTGATCCTTACAATATAATATCCGTTGTCGGTCCATTTATGCTTGAACTGTCCTTTACCATTCTGGGTATTGATGGTTGCCGTATATACAGGCGTAGTGTAGCGGCTGTCGGAATAAACAGCGCTTCCCCTCATGCTTGACCACCACCAGTTCCAACCCACTTTGAGTATTTCAACATTCATATCCCTGCGACTTACAGGTTTGCCTGTTTCATCAACTGTTACAACATCGAAAGACTGTTCCTCATTTAATTCCAATCGGTTGTAATATCCATCTCCTTTGGGCGGCTTGATCCCTACATACGATTTATATGGCGAATAGGTCGTTACAAATTCATCAATACTGAAATCACCACCTTCTTCGAACACACGGGTTGAGATAAACATTCGCAACATACCCGGACTTTCCGATACATCGATACTTTCGTTCAATGTCATTTCGCCGTTGTCGTTCAATTTACCTTCTACCAAGGTCTTTTCCTCGGTATAGAACGATTTGGCAGGATCATCGAATGCATATCCAGAATAGTCTTTGAATGAAGTCTTGGCTTGCGTGATACGGGCATTAATCCGTACAGGCAAGTTACGGGCTACTGCGCCATGCAACCAGTGTACCGCCAATTTTCCGCTCAATCCGTCTTCGCTTAAAATAGGTATATGATCGAGTTTAAGGTCTATTTTGAGACGGTTCGGCTTAACAGTTTCTATTTTCAGACTTTTGCTGAAATACTGGCCGCCAACATCAATGCGTGCTTCCCAAAGACCTGTCATAGCATCGCTACCTGTGGATACGGTAAAACGGTATATGCCATTAGTTCCCGATGTTTTCACCTGTTTATTGGCTATCTGTCCATTCGGATCGCGTAACTCAAAGTTCACCGGATGGTTGGCTGGTAGTGTTTTGTTTTTATCTTCCAGCATGAAAGCAAGAAACAGGGTATCACCCGGACGCCATACACCGCGCTCGCCATAGATGAAACCTTTCAATCCGCTTTGAACGGATGTTCCCGATACATCAAAATTACTCAACGATAGGGAATTATAATCCAGGCGCAGGTATGATTTTTGTTTGCCCTGTTGCGCAACGATTATCGACGGTTCGTCGGAACAATCGATCACCGATAATCCGTCCTTATCGGTACTCGCTTCGCCTACAAGCTGGTTTACCGAATTATAGGCCTTTAGTTGAACTCCCAGCATCGGATCGGTAGTCACCAGGTTGGAAGCCATGATATATAACGTATAGTCATCGCCCATTTTGGCCGTTAACCCGATATCGGAAGCTAAAACGTTGCGTATTCGTGCCTGTCGTGCCCTGTAATATTCATAATAATCGTAATCATCATCTGAGTTGTCGCTACTGCCAATCCTACCATGTCCGGTGAGGGTCACCCGGTAAATGGCGCCCGGTTCAGGCTGGATTAATTGGGCCAGGTCAAGCGAAAAAGTATTCCAGGTAGTCAGATTTACCGCTTTCTTTTCGGCCAGATTGATTCGTGTATTGAAAACATTTTTTCCTACACGGTACATTTCCTCATCCTGGTCCAGCTTGTTTATTTGCAGGAATTGCAGGATATTATTTTCATAGATGCGATATACTTCAATGTCCACAGATTGATAGTTGACAGACTGGAATGTAAGGTGCAATCCCTTAGAGTCGGGCAGGATGACCCCTTTCCCCACAAATTTGACCGCCGGTTTAAGCTGTTCGAACATCACTTCGTGAGTGGTGGTTTCGTCCAAACGTTTACCGGTAGTGGTTTTCAACCCTTTTTCGATAGTCAGGGTATAGGTGCCTGTTTCACGACTTGCCGGATAAATCTTCACCACATTGATGTCGACAGCAAAACGCAGGTTGGCATTGTTGGAAAGTGAAAAATAATTGACAAGCTTCTGCTTTTCGTCGATAGGTTCCGAAAAAGTACATTGTATATATTGATCGGGCGAATTTACCACCTGCATGTCGATCAGGTCGAATTCATCCTCGGCAGGAACGGTCAATTTTTCTTCGTTGTCAAATTCATACCCGATACTTCGTCCGTTCCATATGAAATCTATGTCATATCTTTCTGCATTTGAACGAATACTGTCAATACGGAAAAAGTGCATGTTTTGGGCATAATCATGTTCCCATTTTACCGGCCAGGTACCTTTTTTTGATTTGATGGAAAGCAATTGTTTGACCTTGGCGTCCGGAATATAGTCCGATGCCGTCACCGTACCGGTAAGATAATAAAGATTTGGGGTAGTCCTGTTGTACAATGAAAGACCATCCATCTGGTAATAGAATGTAGGAATGATGGTGTTGATGGTGAATGTAAACGTACGGGGAGCGCTACCTACGTCGGCTATCTTCGATATCTGAAATTTGACAGAATATTCCTGTCCGGGTTTGAAAGACTCGTCTGGAACAAATTCCAGCGTATTTTCGTTGATCCATTGTGTTTTTCCGGAAACGGATGGCGAAAATTTGAGCACATCACTTTCTACCGGATCGCCCGGTTGATGCTGTACTGTACCCGTAGCATCGTCGGTAAGTACCACACGGACAGGTGAAAGAATAGAAATAATCCCCGAAGTGTATGCCACTACCATAGGATGTTCCGTATCGGCCTGCGCTTTGGGTTTACAGCCGGAAATAACTGTAAGAAGAATAAGGCTGACAAATGCAATAGCTGAATAAGTTCTGATTTTTAACGACATGGGTAATATTTGATTTAAAAAGTTTACTCATTTACATGATACGAAATTACGCCATAAATGTTTAAAAATAATGGTTATTTATCATTTATTTTTATCAAATTTTATTATAATGTCGTTTAGTTAAGGATGGGTTATTATCTTCCGCGACAGGGCCTGCCTGGCTATGCCATTCAGGCGGGTCTATCCACCACTTTCAGGGACAAGAGGAACAACTCATATCCCAACCGCTATCAAATTTGAGTAAAATTAATGATGAAAAACAATACCTAAGGAATGAAGACAAAAAAGAGGAGAGTATTATTTTGTCATTGTCTCTAAGGAATGAAAACAAAATAATATGCCCAAAACTATCATTATTTGCACGTGAAAATAGCCCGTTAGGGCTTTTACGTCAGTAGAGATGCATTCAAGGATTATATATCCCTTGTCCGTAGGACATTAACCCACCGCAGAGGTTT
>JAVBNI010000295.1:0-7535 GCA_031551645.1 Bacteroidales bacterium
AGCAGCACCTGTAACAGCCTGGTTGGATGGCAGCGACATTAAAATCGAGTTTGGGTGCACGTTGGGTAACCTCACCATTACAGTGGTCAATGAACAGGGGTTCCCGGTATATCAACGTACGGTGAATGCCACGGCGGGGAACAGGCTCAACATTAGTACACGGGGGTGGAGTAATGGCAATTATACCCTGCTCATTACCAATGCCAGCGGTGGATACCTGGAAGGCCAGTTTGTGAAGTAGAAACGGGGCATGCCCCGTTTCTTGAAAAAGATTAAAAACTGATGTAAAGCGAACGGGGTGGAACGGCAGCCCCCCGGCGCTGATCACATCCACAAGTATTTAATTTAACAATCATACAAAAGGAGGTAATAGAACAGACAAAACAATAACATAACATGTAGCCGGATATAAGCCCGGTACTACCAGAGAGTTAAGAACGAATAATTATCCCAAAAACACAAACAATATGGATTATTTTTTAGTAGACAACCTGTTAACCCCTGATCCGAAGGACAGGGTGGCCATCGTAACCGCGGTAAAAACCCATACTGAGGACGATATCGTCAAGCGTATGAAATTGCGGGGCAACCTGCTTACCGAGACCGATATACGGGCAGTGGTATTCGCTTACCAGGACGAACTGGGGCTGATTGTAGAAGAAGGCGGCGGTATCAATACCAAGCTGTTCAACGCACAGCCCTCAATAACCGGAAAGTTCGACGATTCGATCGACAGTTTCGATGCTACACGGCACAAAGTTCGCTACAACATCAATTTCAGCAAGACGGTACGCGAAAAGATTGCGAAGATCAAGACGCATAAAGTGGCCGCTCCTACAACGGGGCCTGTGATCGCACAAATCAAGGACAGTGTAAGCGGATTGAACGACGGTACTTTAAGCGCCGGCGGAACCCTCGAAATATTCGGTACACGATTGAAGGTCCTTACCGAAGTGGATAGCAACGGGGTATTTTTTATAGCCGCCGACGGAACAGAATACCAGGTAGCCACCTTGTCGGAAAACAAGCCTTCGAAGCTGATCGTTATTATTCCTCCTTTGCCGGCTGGAACTTACAAATTGGAGGTGCGCACCAACTATATAGTTACCAAGGACCCCGGGA
Source organism: Bacteroidales bacterium (assembly GCA_031551645.1). Taxonomy (GTDB): domain Bacteria; phylum Bacteroidota; class Bacteroidia; order Bacteroidales; family UBA4181; genus JAIRLS01. The sequence continues at coordinate 1,123 of JAVBNI010000295.1, forward strand.
AACAACTCCGGAAAGTGCAGTTCGACGCTCCGCTGAATATGTAAAGATAAGCCGACTTTTCGAACGCGATTCGAAGCCTCGTTCGAAGGTAATTCGAACACCCGTTCGAAGATGATTCGAAGCCTCGTTCGAATGCCATTCGAAAAGCTCTCCTAACACAATTGCAAATCCAAAACCTGCCGTAACCTAAAACCGGCAGGCTTTTTCCGGGTGCCGCACCCGGCTGTGAACATGGGTGAAATGCAAATCAAACTGTTGCAGAAGATAGAAGAGTTAACCCAGTGCGTGATTGAACAAGGGGAACAAAATACAGAATTAAAAATGCAGTTGCAGGTTCAACAAAAGAAATAGAAGAGTTAGAAAACAAAGAATCATAAAAAATTGAATTATGAAAACAAAGAATTTTATCTGCTATTATTTGATGATTTTATGTATTATTAATTTTATTTCAGAAGATCTCCATGCCCAATGGCAAACATCTGGGAGTAACATATATTATAACAGTGGGAATGTAGGAATAGGAATTATTCCGAGTGCCACACTCGACATTTCGGGTATCAATGGAATAACTAATGATAGAAATTTTAGGGTTTTATATAAATTCGGAGGAGAGTTGACCAATACAGAGTTCTCTGCATTAACCCATATCCCTACTTTAGCAGGAGGAAACGGTTGGACAGCATTGTATGCCAGGCAAGGAAGTGCAAGCAAGGCAGGAGTGTTTGAAGGGGATGTGCTCATTTACGGGAGTTTGAAAGCCAAGGAAATAAAAGTAACCATGAATGAATTCCCTGACTTTGTTTTTGATCCTGGCTATTATCTGCGTCCGCTCAGCGAAGTAGAACGGTTTATTTTTTAAAACAAGCATTTGCCTGACATTCCATCGGAGCAGGAGGTTAAAGAATCGGGGGTAAGCCTGGGTGAGTTAAATGTAAAGCTGTTGCAGAAGATTGAGGAATTGACACTGTATGTGATAGAGTTGAAAAAAGAAGTTGAAGAATTAAAACATCAAAAATAAAAATTATGAAGAAGAGTCTGATATTGGAATAAAATTTGGCACTCTGGTAATTTGAATAATCTTTATGTTGATTTTTCTGCAAGAACAATTACTGTGGCAGGATTGATCAACGCCCGCGAAATCAAAGTTGAAGCCAATGCCGGCGCCGACTTTGTTTTTGCCAACGATTACTGTTTACGCCCATTAAAGGAAGTAGAACAGTTCATTACCACCAACAAGCACTTGCCGGATGTTGCCCCGGCGGATAGCATGGTACAAAACAGGGTGAACATGGGTGAAATGCAGATACGGCTGTTGCAAAAGATTGAGGAGTTGACGCTGTATATGATTGAGCAGGAGAAACGAAATGAGGAATTGAAACTACAATTACAAATACAACAAATCCAAATAGAGTTTTTGGAAGAAACAGTCAATATGATAAAAGTTAAGATATGAAAACTTTAAAGAAGATAATTATTATGTCTCTACTATGTATAGTGAGATTCTAAATCTAATCCAATAGATATAGAGACGGCAAAGATTGTTGCCCGGAACTTTATGCATAAGAAACGTAGTTCGGCAATTTCAATTATAGATGTTGTTACAGAACAATATAATGGACAAAAAACCGTTTATGTTGTTAATTTTCATGGAGGAGGCTGGGTAATGGTTTCTGCAGATGACTCAACTGTCCCCGTATTATCGTATAGTCATGAAGGTCAGTATAATGCCAACGATCCCAAACCGGATGCATTTATGGAATTGGTTGGAGGATATAAAAAGCAAATAGATAGTGTCAAAAGGGCAAAAGTGAAAAACAATGAAATAATAGAAAAATGGAATGAGTTGGTAACAAATAAGCAAGAGTTTTCTATCACATTGAAGACCTATACCACAGGGAGTCAACTCTTAAATGTTCGTGGCAGGGGGCATGTTAGATGGTCACAAAGTACCAATAATAGCGGGACATGTACACCTGCATACAATGCTTCTGCCCCACCGGAGGGTGGAACGATAGGCTGGTTTTATGATTGTGACTGCGGGAGAGCTCCTATTGGTTGCAGTGCAGTAGCAATGGGACAAGTGATGTGGTATTGGCAGTGGCCGAATATTTCTTCGTGGGGAAACAATATTTATAAAACGTACAATTGGAACTTGATGCCGGATATATTGACCAATGGTATGACGGCACAAGGTGCCGAAATTGCCAATTTGCTCCGTGATTGTGGTGTTGCAAACGGAACAGTATATGCATGCAATGGCTCTTTTGCTACAATGAACAACATAGAAAATGCATTAAGAAATAACTTTAACTTTAAAGCAGCAAGAATGGTCGTTAAAAATGATTGGAAGAGCAGTGTTTGGACGGATTTAATACGTGCAGAAATTGATTCGGAACGACCGGTTATATATAGAGGGGATAAATCTGACCTGTCTACCGATAAGCACATCTTTGTTATTGATGGTTATGACGCAAGTGATGCCGATTTTTTTTGGATTAATTTCGGATGGGGTAATAGCTCTTACAATCTTTCTAGGCATTATTTAGGAGATATATCCCCGGGAGATCACGATTTCAACAAAAATCAATCAGCCATCATAGGCATATCTCCAACTTATTATTCACCGAGCAGGGCAAATATAATCGATGTATCCTATTCTATGGTTTCCAATACCAAAATGGAAGATGCACAACAGAACATAACCTTGCCGGCTTCCGGAAAAAGATTATCTATAGAAAATGGAGGGAACTTAACACTTGTTGCAGGAAATTCAATCACTTTACGTCCCGGATTTCATGCTAAACAAGGCAGCATATTGTCAGCAAAAATAGACCCAAGTTATAACATTAGCGGAAATATGGAAATCACGGTACCCGGTTGGCCAAACGCCATGGACCCCAATAGTGGGGGCTTATGGTTATTAGTAAATAATGCCAATTCTTTCGACTTTGTTGCTATGAACCGGTATGGCCAAATGGTTTATCAACGGGCAGGAACCATTTCAGGAAATAGAGTTGACCTCTGGGATGGATTAAATCAACCGGAGGCGGTTTATGCTTGCAGGGTTCGGTTGAGAAATAATTTCGGACGAATTATCGATAAGACATGGGATGTTACTATTATTTATCGAAAGGCGAAATCAGCAATGGCGAACGACTCTGCCGGTATCAATTATAATATTCATCTTGAGGAACAATTGTCAACAAACAATAATTCGAGCAATCTGATGATAGCTGAGGCAGATGTTACAATTTACCCCAATCCGAATAGCGGTAAAGTCAACATCAATATCCAAAGAATTCAATCAAGCTATAATGTAAAAGTTTATAGTGCCGCCGGAACATTGGTTTATCAAGATATCAAAATAACAAAACCGATATACACCTTTGACATAAGCAATTTTGCTAATGGAGTATATATGGTTCAGGTGGAGATAGACGAAAGAATAATCACAAAAAAGTTGATCCTATCAAAATAAAGCAATGTTTACGAAAATAACATACTATTCGCTTGTTGTGTTGATGATACTCGTGATAACAAGTTGTGCTTATTATCCTCATTTGATGGATGTTCCGCTAATCAACAAGAAAGGCGACACGAGGCTTGAGGGAGGGCTTACAGCGGTTGTCCCTTCGGCCCATATTACCATTACACACGGATTGACGGATAAAATAGCCGTTCAGGCAGCGGGTAGTATTGGCGGCAACGGTACTTACGGTGTTCAGGGCGCCGCAGGAATTTTCAAAAATCTACAAACCCTGAAAGTGGTGGAAATATACGGTGGATTTAGCTATGGATATGGGGAAGATTATAAAGACAGTAACCCCGGAAACCTGTACGGTAACTATCAAGTTTATTTTGCACAAGTGAATTATGGAAAAATCACCGGCAGACTTAATAAGAATATGAATTATGGTGTGGGTATAAAATTAGGATACCTGCATACAAGCATGACCGACCGAAATTTTTATGAATACTATTCCGAAATCGGGCCATATCATGTGTATAAAGATACCGGTTTATTGATAGAGCCGGTTTTCTTTCTGCGTTTTGGCGGAGAAAAACTGAAATTTCAATTGATGGCCGGTGGTTGTTGGATTTTCAAATTTACCCACACGGATAAAAAATTACCATTTTGCCCGATAAATATAGGAGTAGGTGTTAGTTATTCCCTTTAACATATTCGATTGCACAATAAAGTTACAAAAAAAGTAGAAGTTAGATGAACATCACAAAGACTGCGGTTGATCGGCAAATGTTTTGCCGCTCTTAACATCAGGCAATTTGCAATTGCCGCTCAAATATTGTTATCGCTCGGTACAAGTTCTTTGATAAGTTGTTAAAACCGTTATCTTTGCGGATAATTACGAGCGGGTAACCAAAGGCGGAACAACGCAGCATCCGGCTTACATCGCGGGCGGCGACGGGTTGAGCGCCGGTGCGGCAAGGCAGGAAGGGCAGTCGGCTTTGACGTTTTATTATGTACATCCCGACCATTTGGGCAGCATTTCGGTGGTAACCGACCGCGACGGCGCGGTGAAGCAAAAATGCACCTACGATGCTTGGGGGCGTCGTACGCTCGTACAGGGTTCTTTGATATTCGACCGCGGCTTCACGGGCCACGAACATTTGGACGAGTTCGCGCTGATCAACATGAACGGTCGGATGTACGATCCGGTGATCGGGCGGTTCCTCAGTCCCGACCCGTATGTCCAGGATCCGCTATTTGCGCAGAGTTTCAACAGGTATTCGTATGCATGGAATAACCCGTTGATATATACCGATCCGGATGGAGAGTTTCTCGGTTTAGCTTTGTTTATACTCGGATCAGGTTTGATGAAAATGGTTTTTGACGGACAGCAATTTGACGGAAGTTGGAGTTGGAAAGCAGCGGGTAAAGGATTTTTACAAGGCATGGCATTATCAGGTGCAATGGTAGGCTCTGTTTATTTATCTGCCCTGCCCGGCATGTTGGGAACAACCGGTTTTTTTCCTTCGGCACTATTGTATGGGGGCGGCTCATTTGTATCAAGTGCAGTAACAAGCGGGGTAACATCATGGAACATGACGGGAAGCTTTAATGTGGATTGGAAATCTGCTGCCATTATGGGCGGAATATCTGGGTTGATGGGAGGTATTGGTGGTTATCAGAGCGCAAAGGCACAAGGTTTTAATAAATGGACAGGGGTTGGAACTAATTCGCATGGAGTTGTAAGTACAGGAGTACAATCAGGAACACCAGTTTTCAAAACGGATGAAGAATTGAAAGCATATCTAAAAAGTCGAAATATTGATTTATCTGAATATAACGTTAAGGATATTTCAATGTACGATCCTCATTTTTCTTCAGATGCATTATATACTTACGTAAGAGAATCTGACGGTAATTTATATCGTTTTTCTGATGTAGACGGTGTATTACGTAGAGAGCCGCTTGGTGGTCTTTTTGAACGCCGTGGAATGGGATTCTTTACAGATAATTATATCCACATGTCTCCTCAATACTCTTTATTTGATTTCAACGCAGTATTTGATCATGAGTGGATTCATGCGTTTCATTTTTATATGAATCCATATACGCAATATAATTATACTGAAAGTATAGCCTATTCATACAATTATAAAATAGGATATCATAAAAATATACTCGACGTGACATCATGGGGGAGAGGTTTGCCTGTCCTCAGTAGAGGGTATAATATTCCTTCGAAATTATTGTCTTTACAGAATTTTGCGTTTTAAATAACCTTATAAAGTATTTATGTATGCTTTAATTTGTTCAATTTTGCTATTGTCAGGAAGTACTGAAATAGAAAAATCTGTATATATGTATTTTAATTGGCATAAATCGGCACAACATCTCTATTACCTAAAAGTATCGGCCGATACCATAAATTTATGCCTTATAGAATATATTAATGCACCAAGTGATATAACTAGAATTCCTGAAATCATTTTTTCAGATCGATATGTAGTTGAGGATGGTGTTATTCTTACAAATGGGAATGTCTTAGAAATCATAGATGGGGGGATGAAACTTCGTGTCAGAAAATTGGAAGATTTGGCATCCGGAACCGTTTTTGGGTGTACCCGTCGCTTTTATGAAAGCGGTAAAATCCGTTTTTGGGGGCAGTGGGATGGAGAACAACAAGACGGTACATGGTATTATTTCGATCGGCGGGCAAAAGTAACCCAAGTGGATTATGATTGCGGAAAAGTAGTTCGAAAAGTCGAGAATCCTAATCTTCATCCGATTCTGCAACGAATATTTTCAGAGGCAAAATTGAGTAATTTTTAAAGATTTCGAAGCGGAAAGGTATCGATTCGAGCGGCAATTGTAATTGTCCCCCGATAAGCGGAATATGTAGTAGGCCGTTTAGTGGCAAATGCTTTTCCGCTCTAAGTATCAGACA
>JAVBNI010000116.1:0-10101 GCA_031551645.1 Bacteroidales bacterium
AATTAATAATGCGAATCAAGGATTGGATGATTCTTATTGATCAGCGTGAAAAGCTGTATTTTCATTCCCTCGGGTTGCGCTTAGCTTACCCGAGGAAAAAATACGCATCTTACCTGCCTGCAAGGTAGAACCATATCAAAATCAAAATCCTGCCTTACAGGCAGATAATGTATACTTTTACAACCTTGGGTTACGCTTCGCTTACCCGAGGTTATGAAAATTCGGCTTTTCAAGCCAATTACCGAAACCTGTCCAACTCCTTGATTCGCATAAATTATGAAATTATTGAATCGCATTCAGCCACTTTTCTGCCTCTTCGAATGCTTGCCCGCACACTTCCGGATAAGAAAGAATAATATCGTGCTTAGCGCTTGGAATCACTTTAATAGTAACGTTTTTTCCGATTTTCGGCGACAGTTTTTCGATGTCTTCCACGTTCAGCACCACATCGGTTACGGGTATTTGGTCGTTCCAAGTGCTTTCACTACCACTTTTGTCCGATCGCATCACCAGCACGGGACATTCAACCGACAATCCTTTGTTGATTCGTTTATGCGCCTTGCGTATTGCCCGAAGCCATCCCACACGGGTTTTGTTGCACAACAACTTTAGCGTAAGGTCATAATCCCATTCGCCGCGATAATCCTTATGCAAACTTTCGCCGTAGTAAGGCAAAGGTGCCGCAGGAAGTTTCATGTTCGGGAAAACGCTGCCTAAACCCGCAAATATCGGCGCCGCAATGTTACGCGTCGCCCAACCGAAATTCAATTTCAAAAAAGGACTGTTCAGAAGCAACGCATCGACGGTTTTTGCCGATGCACGGTCGGATGCATACAACGCGGTGACAAGCCCGCCCATGGAATGCCCGTTGAGTAGCATGAATGTGTTGCCGTATTCGTTGCGGATGATATTTACCGCCATATCCAACTCTTCGTAATAATCGGTTACGCGCCGTACAGCGTATCGCACTTGATCCGGTAAAAGTGCGCGGCCGTAACGTCGCAATTCCAAAGCGTAGAAATTGTAACCTTGCGACAAATACCAATCGGCCAAATGATCCTGAAAAAAATAATCGTTGTAGCCGTGCACATACAAAACGGCCTTTTGCGAAGGTTTGTCGCATTGCGTACTGATCAACACGGCTACAGGATTACCGTCGAAATCGGGCTTCAACGCTAATGTTTGTACCGTATAACCTTTTGCCGCGGAATCATCGGTAAAGGTGTCGGCCCGACAAAGACCGATCGATTGCAGCAAAAACGCGCATACGATGAAGATTATTTTTTTATTCAAAATTCAAAATTCAAGATTTAAAATTCAAAGTTATATTTTTTTGTTTATTCCGACAACCTCGTGAGTCGATAATATCTTTCTTGTATTCAAGAAAATAGAGATATTATCGAAAGTCTTGCCTGGCAGTCATAAAATCTGTTCCGGTCTTATTTATGTTTGGTTCTAAAATAGGCCGACAACTAAAACTGGAAATAAATGAATGGTTGGATAACCGACGATTTCATCTGGTAAAGCACGAAAAATAAGCCAACGGCAAACAAGGCTTTTACTACGACGGGCATCCTGATATACCATCCTCGGATATATTCCTTCCATTGGGCAGGTAGCCAATGCATGACAAAACCGATCAACATGACACAGAAAACAAAACGGTAGCCTAAAAGAATGTCACCAACCAGATGTAACGGCGTAGCTGTGAAAATACGTCGGAGCATTTCCAAAGATGTCGACATACTATCGGCTCGGAAAAATATCCAACAGAATACGACAAAATGAAAGGTGAGTAACAATCCCAGGAATGCCGGAAAGACTTTTCTCTTTAACGGATTGGGAGGGAAAAAGCGTATCCAGACTTTATGTAGGACCAACGCCGCACCGTGCAAGGCTCCCCAGAGAATGAAACGCATGTTGGCGCCGTGCCATAATCCTCCCAACAACATGGTCACCATCAGGTTAATGTCGGTACGGGTACGTCCTTTCCGGTTTCCGCCTAAAGGAATGTACAAGTAGTCACGCAACCACGACGATAGCGATATATGCCAACGTCGCCAGAAATCGGTAATATTGTGTGCTTGATAAGGGGAGTTAAAATTGGCCGACAAACGAAAACCCATCAACAACGCCAACCCGATCGCAATATCGGTATAACCCGAAAAATCGCAATAGATTTGCAACGCATAACCATAAGCTGCCATCAAATTCTCAAACCCGGAATACAATAGGGGTTGTTCGAACACACGATCAACAAAATTGATGGAAATGTAATCGGAAATAGCCATCTTTTTAACCAATCCGCAAGTGATCAAGAACAAAGCGTGTCCCATTTCTTCTTTGCGCAATTGAAAACTGCGATACATCTGCGGAATAAATTCCGCTGCCCGGACAATGGGCCCGGCTACTAATTGAGGAAAAAAAGAAAGATAAAAACCAAAGTCGAGAACATTTCTTACAACCGGGGATTTCTGCCTGTATACGTCAACAATATAGCTGATAGCCTGAAAAGTAAAAAAGGAAATCCCTACCGGAAGCACAATATGGGAAATGTCGAAATGTGTTCCTGCAAGGTGGTTGCTCCAATCAGCAAAGAAGTTTTTTACTTCGAAGGATGTCCCAAACAAGTTGTTAATCCATCCTGTAAACAAATAAGTATATTTGAAATAAGCCAGCAACAACAGGTTGAATACAACCCCGACAGACAAAACCAACTTCTTCCCTACCCTACCCTTAGCACCAAAAATCCCCCGCCCGATAAGATAGTTGAACAATACCGACCACAGCAGTAATGAAAAATAATACCCGCTACATTTATAATAAAAGTAGACGCTGATAACGAACAAAAATATATTGCGCCAGCTATTTCTTTTGTAAAGGAAAGAATATATAAACAATACCACCATGAAAAATACCCAGAACGAAGCCTGAGTAAAAATCAGGGGAGCATCCTCTGAGTATTTGATATAATGAGCGATGGACAATGAACAACAAATAATTAAACCGTGAAACATAAAATGGCAAATGCGTAAGAGGTTTTCTTACGCATCTTACCATTTGATATGCCTGAGGACTTCACGATTTTATATTTTTGGTTCCCATCCTTTTTCGTATTCGCGACTCCAATATTGTTGAGCGCCTGGATTGAGGATGTGGCCGTTGGAAGCATCGATATTCAAAGTCTGCTGCATTCGCCATGAGATGTTGCCCAATTGGACAAGCAATGTACTCCGGTGCCCTATCTCGCAATCGGCATTGGGCATTTTTCCGCTACGAACACAATCCAAGAAATTGGCAACGTGCATCTCGTCCAGGTTTGCACCGGCGCTTACCGTATTGGTTGTATCGCTGCTATCGGACGCATCTTTGCTGTCTTTAATCACCTTCCCTGCCTTGTCGTACACTGTGTAGGAATTACCGCCCGGGTTGTAAATGGTGCCATTCTCACCATAAAACAATACGCCGCGTTCGGCTCCTTCGATTTTAAACCGGTTACAACTCCGGCTTTCCCAGACAATGAATTTGTTTTCGGGAAATTCTATCGAAATGGTCTGCGAATCGGGAGTTTCCCAATCGTCCTTATAGGCGTAGCGACCACCCAACGACGATACTCTGCTGGGAAATTCCACCCCCAGTCCCCAACGGGCAACATCCACTTCGTGTGTTCCATTGTTGAGCGCTTCGCCTGTTCCCCAGTGCCAACGCCAATGCCAGTTATAGTGTATCAACCCATCCTGATATGGGCGGCGAGGCGCAGGTCCCTGCCACAAATCATAATCCAGCCAAGCCGGAACGGGAGCATCTTTCAGGTATGTAGGACCACGCCCATTGGTGTACCATGTCTTAGCCATGTATACGTTACCGATGATACCCGAACGGATATCGGCAACCATTTGGATCAGACCTGTACCCGAACGACGTTGACTACCCATCTGTACAATACGGTTGTATTTTCGGGCTGCCTTTATCACTAACTCGCCTTCGTTGGGATTGTGACTGAGCGGTTTTTCCACATATACATGTTTTCCCATGGTGCAACCGATGATAGCGGCGGGAGCATGCCAATGATCTGGAGCAGCAACAACAAGGACATCGACCCCTTTGTCGGCTAATGCCTTGCGAAAATCTTTTTCACCTTTTGGTTTACGGGTTTGCAGCTTGGCAACATCTTCCACTGTCTTGTTCATGGCCCGCTCGTCCACATCGCAAATGTAACCTACCTCACAATCGGGCATTTTGGAAAGCATCTTAGCAAGATAGTTTCCACGACCATTCACACCCATCACAGCTACCACAATCTTTTTGCTGGGCGCTCCGTGGGCCAATACCGAAGGCATAGATAATCCTGACAATCCTATCCCGGCAGCAGCTAACCCGGAATTCCTTATAAAATCTCGTCTGTTAAACGTTTTCATGATTATTTTATTGAATACAATTTATTGATAATTGAAGATATGTCACTAACGGTCCTATAGTTTTCTGATCTTTATATTTCGGAAAGACACAACATCTCCGTGATCCTGAAGCAAGATAGGCGACTGCGCCGGTGTGGCAAAAGCCGCATTATTTTTATACTTGCTTCCGGCAACCAATGTTTTAAAAGCATCGCTGCCACGTTCATATGAAACAACTTTTTTCCCGTTGAGCCAATGTTCCACGTGCTGGCCTTTCGAGATGATACGGGCATTGTTCCACTCTCCCACTGGCTTATCCTTTTTTCCTTGAGGTGCGATCAGGTCATATAAACCAGCCTGCAAACGATTACCATCTTTTCCCAGTTTGGCATCGGGATGGGTAGCATCATCCAGTATTTGGAATTCACAACCTAAGTTGGTTCCGGGCAGAATGAAATATTTGATGCCACTGTTGGCTCCCTGGGTTATTTTGAAATCGAGCGAGAGTTCGAAATCGGAAAACTGTTCTTCGGTAATGACATCGCCACCCTTACCTGCCGGATCGACCGAGAGTACGCCGTTTTCTATCTTCCAGCCCTTTTCGGGAAATGGTTTCCCAGTGTAACTTTTCCAACCAGTGGACGTTTTTCCATCAAAAAGCAATACCCACCCTTCCTTTTTTTCTTTTTTGGTCAATTCAGGCATTTGTGCCCGTATAAAGCCCACACACAGCAATGTACACAAACAAATTGCAAATAACTTTTTCATTGTATTTTAGATATAAAAGATAAAAATAACGCTGACAAGCAAATATTTGACACGCTACTATACCTTTCACTATCAAGTTTTGTGCAAAGTTAGATTGCTTCATCGCTCGTACCTCGCGCCTCTCAATGACGAACGGTAGCGCGTCATTGAGAGGCGGTAGCCGAAGCAACTTAGCGTAAGCGATCTCGCCGCAGGTAATCTCAAATTTGAATGCACAAAACTTGGCGGCGCGAAGTATAAAACTGACAAATATTTTTGTCTGCATTTAAAAAGTTTAAAAATAGTTATTTTTTATTTATTGAAACATGGTCCATAAAAAACTGGTTTTCCCAAACATATCCCTATTGGGACTTTTATAACTTTTCTTCCGGCAAAGTTATATATCACTGAACATTACCATTTACACAACACCCGGATGTTTAAAATAAATCAAATATAGGTTTTGTATTTTTAAGAATTCTTAACTTTTAAAAACTTCTGATCCCCGAAAATGACTATTTTTGTACTTGCAAAACAGCAATCTTTGAGCTTGATCATACAATCACAATTTGAAATGACAACAGCATGTTATCAATCACCTATCGGGCTGGTTAAAATCCAAGCTTCGCAGGATGCAATCACATCTGTCATTTTATGTGATGTACAAGAAGATACTCCGGAACCACAAATGGAAATCCTAAAGAATTGTATTCGTCAGTTGGATGAATATTTCAATGGCCAACGAACCGTTTTTGACCTCCCGGTCCGTCAGGATGGGACAGATTTTCAGCAATCCGTTTGGTCGGCGTTGGTGGATATTCCTTTCGGCAAAACCGTCAGTTATGCCGACATTGCACAAACATTGGGTAATCCTCAATCTGTAAGAGCTGTAGGCGCTGCCAACGGAAAAAATAAAATCTGGGTGATTGTGCCTTGTCATCGGGTAATTGGCTCCGACGGCTCCCTAACCGGGTATGCAGGAGGTATCGAATGCAAAAAATGGTTGTTGGAACATGAAGCTAAGGTTGCGAAAAAGCTGGGACTTATCCCAAATACTCAAAAACCGGTTCAACTGGAATTATTTTAACATCAAAAAGAACTAATACGTAAATATGCTTGATTTATTTATCCATTGGAATATTTCGCCTGAAGCTTTCAGTATCGGCAGCCTCACTGTCCGTTGGTATGGTATCCTATATGGCTGCGCCTTTATTGCAAGTTATTATGCATTCAAAGAGTTGGTCAAATCCGAAATGACCGCCGAATTGGTCGACAAGATACTAATCTACATGATTATCGGTACAGTTGTTGGCGCACGTATCGGCGATTGTTTCTTTTACCATCCGAAATATTACCTGGAACATCCATTGGAAATTTTTGCCGTCTGGCATGGCGGGTTGTCAAGCCATGGCGGCGCCTGCGGTATATTAATCGCCCTGTATCTATTTGCACGAAAAATAGGGAAACCGTACATCTGGGTACTCGACCGTGTGGTTATCGTTATTGGAGTTGCCGGATTTTTTATCCGCATGGGTAATCTGATGAATTCCGAAATCTACGGGATTCAGACTTCACTGCCTTGGGGATTTATTTTCGAACGCAACGGTGAAACTGTCCCGAAACATCCCACACAAATATATGAGGCGCTATACTATTTGTTTACATATGTTGTTCTACGCTTCGTTTACCGGAAGTGCGACAACCGGCCGCGTCCATTCCTGATATTCGGATTGTTCCTGATCATGGTGTTCGCATTCCGTTTTTGCATTGAATTTATTAAAAATCCTCAGGAAGATTTCGAAAAAGGCATGTCGCTCAACATGGGACAATTGCTTAGTCTCCCGTTTGTATTAGCCGGGATTGTGTCACTCATTATCAGTAGCAGGCAGAAAAAACCCGAACCGGTTACAGCGAACAACAGTCAACGTCCGACGAAAAACGTGGTTCCGCCCAAAGCCTCCAAGCCATCCGGCAACAATAACCAAACACAAAAGCCGGGAGGGAATCAAGTTCAAAATGGAATTAAACCACGGAAAAAGAAAAACAATAAATAATTAGTTGGTGACGAAATAGTGACAGGTGATAGGTGACTCGTTACCTGTTACCATTTTTTCGTTTCTCTTTCATATCACCAAATAGGGTCTGAAAGGAATTCTTGTGTCAATCTCTTTGCAACGTTTAAAAATCATCACGCGGCAATATTGAATCGTCTTTTTTATTGTTTGAGTTTCACTACAACCATTACCGGATTGTCTTCAGGATCAATCTTACGATAAAGTTTCTTCATTGACTCTACTGCCGGTTTCGGGCCTTTCGGAGCTTGCTTTTGCCGGGATAAATTTTCTTCAAATAAATAAGCGTCATAAAATGCCACTAATTCATTATTATTTTGATATTGAGGCCAAAAGTCCAATCCACCATCAAAATCATTGGGAATTCCCGTAACAGAATTGAATCTGAACAAAAGATTGTTTGATTTATCAAAATACTGGTATAAATGTTTATCCTGAAAGAGGTATGAGATAAGTATATTGTTTTTTATTTCATATAACTCTTCTAACCTGGCATAATCTTTCATCACCTCCCCATAATGGTATACATCTCTTAAAATCTCTGTAGTATGACTGTACTTACCAAAATTTAACAGGTATTTTGGTTTGAAAGAATTGTCTTTGAAATCAACTATATATATAGTGTCATTCCGCAATGCTTCTTTCACATGCAATTTATTGTCGTACCAATAATGACAAAATCCTATGCGCACTACTGTATTACTGTGGGCCATTGTATATGGAATAGTTTTGATACGCTGTGCCACTAATTTATTATCCCTATATATATCATACGTAAAGGGATATAATTTAAGACTTGACATACCTGGATGTACGATTAGAACATTATCTTTTGATAACACCATGTAAGTTGCTTCAGTAAAATTTTTATCAATTTCTTTAGATTCAATGAATTTTCCCTTCAAATCGAAATACATCAACCTACTTGGATAACTTGTTGATATAATTACTCTTTGTTTGACTTCATCAATACCATAAATTCGCTCAAGATGTTGCAGATATTCACCGGGACCACTACCAACACTACCTATTTTGGCGATGAATTTACCTTTTCGATCAAAAAGAAAAAATGAGTATGACTTTCTGTAATGTATTAAAATATAATTTTGTGAAATTTCGAAATATCTTTTTCCTTCAATTTCTCCCACAAGACAATCTCTATTTGTTTCCAAAGGAATATATTCTATTGATTCAACCAAGTCAGATAAAGCTAATTTTCCAGTTCTTGAATTTGTAGGATCTACTTTTATGAAAGGCTGCGCTATCAGGTCAACTTTTATAACACATAACAATAAAAGACAAATACGAAACATAATGATAAAAAATGAAGTCATCTAAACTTTTTAATAGCCCTTAAAAAAGTAGGAAGCGTTAATTTTGTCATCGCTAAAAAACCAATAAAAACACTTCCTGTGTACCAAGTACTAGACAAAGATACGATTAATATGGAGATATTGCCTCATTTATCAGTTGCCCAACGTGGTTATCCAACCAAGAGTGAGCTTGTAGAAATAGTGAATGCTATTCTGTATAAGTTGAAAACAGGGGTTCAACGGGAATATCTTCCGGTCAGCAGCCTTTTCTCAGAGGTAGTGTTGAGTTACAAGTCTGTGTTCTGGCATTTTCGCAAATGGTGTAAGAAGGGTGATTGGCAAGAAAGCTGGATTCATATTCTCTCCAAGTATAAAGGGACCATTGATTTATCCAGTGGTGATATAGATGGTAGCCATACCCCGGCTTTGCGCGGTGGAGAAGAAGTGGCTTACCAAGGTCGCAAGAGTAAGAAAACGACCAATTCTTTGTTTTAACAGACCGTAATGGGATCCCCTTGGCTATGACCACCCCTGTGGCAGGTAATAACCACGACTTATATGATATAGAAAACAAGCTGGAAGAAATATTTACAGGTTTGGAAAAAGCAGATATACCCGTTGATGGACTTTTTATCAACGCCGATGGGGGATTTGATGCGGAAATTTTCAGAAACACATGTTTTAAATACGGAGTAATAGCCAATGTGGATTTCAATTCCAGAAATGGAGATACGCATGATGATGATCTGCTGGATGACCTTTTATATAAAGAAAGGTATAGTTTTCAAATTCGTCACCAAGCTGGTGACGAATTGTAGTTCCTTTATTAGGAATTTGTATTTAATTATATTTCAATCGATTGTTTTTTTTATTTTCTCCAAATATTGATTGCTGAAATCAATTTTCAATTCTACCCAAAGTGGCAAATGGTCAGATATTTGGAAAGTCCGCCATATCGAAAGATAATACTTTTTGATTTCCTGTTCTGTTTTCCCTTTGACTTTGTCAAGAAAATATTCCTTATAGGTTTCTAAATCTTGCTCCCTGTATACGGTTTCGACAAAATTGAATGAGCCTGCTTTTTGATTTTTCTCTGAAAAAATGGTCATGGTAGAATCCAGCTTAAGATTAAAAGCAATCTGGTCGTAATGATTTGTATTGCCTAAATCAGAAGGATGTTCTTTGATGGCTGTGGGAACCGTAAAGCCATATTTTTCTAATGCTTTCATCATATCGTCATCTACATTAGGAATATTAAAATCGCCCAACAGCACATAACTTGTATCTTCTTTTTTTGCCCGTTTGGAAAGAACAGATGTTATCGTATCTATCTCTTTTTCGCGCTTTTTCTTATCAGAGGTAGAAGTTGAACCATAATAGATATGTACAGTTGTTAGGACAAACTTGAACCAGCCTGCCTGAAAAGCAACAGAAAATGGTGTTCGCGCAAATTGTAAAGTACCATCAATCAATTTTTCTTTAGGTAAAACGATTTCACCCGCCATTTTCTTGAAAGATATTTTACTCTTATCATACAAAAAGGCCATTCTTTCACCTCCACCCGGACCGCCA
>JAVBNI010000071.1:0-16209 GCA_031551645.1 Bacteroidales bacterium
CGTGTTAACACTCACGTTACACATGCCCGTGATACTGCCGACTTCTTTTGAAGTACGGCCTTCAGATTTCAACAATATGCTTTGGCAACGCATCCGAAAACAATGGCTACTGCCTTCTTTAAGGCCATCTGCCAACTCGCGTCGTTGCTCCGGTGATAAAATTGGTGTATTGACTCGTCCCATATGGACGCAAAGATATAAAAATAATGAAAACTAATTTTTAACCTGTACTTATCCTTTACATAATTGCGTCTGATATGTTGATTCAGAGTAGTTGGTTTTGATCCGGTTAAAATATCTTGGTGTGGGGCTGTATGAAGATGAAGATTAATAATCAGTTTTTTTATGTTTATTAATTGGTTTTTGCTAGACTGAAAGTCCGATACGTGCATATCGGACTTTTTCCCTTGAATTTAATAATCATCATCAAATTATGGAAATTTTTTCTGGAAAGTATGACTTCGATTGAACTGGCCAACTAAAAAATGGAAAACAATTCTGTGACAAAAGTGTCTACTAGGCAAAATTCTGCTGAAGGATATTAAGACAACAGAGTACGAAACCTCATAATCATAACTTATAATTTTATAAAACATGAAATCTTTTTTGAAAATTTTTGTTCTAGTTTTAATATTTTTTGGTTTTTCGACCAATGGAAATGCGCAAACAGGTATCGAAATCGTCCGCAATGACGCCCAGAAGAAAATAGACATTTTGTACAACGGGAAACTTTTCACCTCGTATATTTACCCGTCCGATCTTGAGAAGCCGGTGCTGTATCCCATATATACGGCCAGAGGGACAGTTATTACCCGTGGTTACCCGCGCGACCCGCGACCCAATGATCGCGTAGATCATCCGCACCATGTAGGCTCGTGGTTCAACTTCGGCAACGTGAATGGCCTTGATTTCTGGAATAACTCGTCAGCCGTTCCTGCCGAAAAGAAGTCCCGCTATGGTTCGATTCGTCACAGCAATATTGTTAGTACCCAGAACGATCCCAATCAAGGAGTACTGGTTGTTACTGCCGATTGGGTGGACCACACCGGAAAGACTTTGCTGAAAGAAGAAACCAAATTCGTGTTCATTGGCTACGGAGAGTGGCGTGGTATTGAACGTACCACCAAACTCACTGCACATCAGGAAGCAGTAACCTTTACCGACAACAAGGAAGGGATGATCGCTATCCGCATGGATCGCGCTTTCGAAGAACCGATGGATAGACCCGGACAGTTTATTGACGCCAATGGTAATGTCACAGAAGTGGCGGTAGTCAACAATGATGGTGTGAATGGGGTGTACCATAATAGCGCAGGCTTAGAAAAAGGCGATGTGTGGGGTAAACCGGCCAAATGGGTATGCCTGTCTGCCAACAAAGCCGGGGAAAAGATTTCTGTGGCCATCCTCGATCACAAAGACAATCCCGGTTATCCGGCACATTCACATGCAAGGGGATACGGATTGTTTGCTACCAATAATATGGGTAGTCAAGTGTTCGAGAAGGATGCACCCCTGTTCAAACTGACGTTAAATCCGGGACAATTCACCACTTTCAGACACATGATCGTTATAAAAACCGATGGATTTGCGACTAATGACGAGTTGAACTGGTTATTTGACAGGTTCAATCGGTAATATCGCGTAAGGGATGACGACAAAATAATTGATTCATTCGACAGGATTGACATGATTTACAAGATATAGATAATCCTGTAAAAAAGATGAGAATATTATTTTATCATTGTCTCTAACATTAGTTTATGATGCGATATTTGTAATAACTTATTCATATTTTGGGCAATACCTGATTTAGTTAAACTTTTGTCTGAGGTACTCTTTTTCGCTTAATCATCTATTAGGAGAATTTATAATCCAGTATTTTATTTTTTCTTATTTTTGGAAAAAGTTTAAAAAGAGAAAGAGAGTATTAGACTTTCCACCTGAAATCGAACGATAGTAGTCTTTTGTATATTCGTAGAGGAGGTTGATTGAAAACGATATCAATCATGCGGCTGTTGAGGAGCCAGAAGTGCAACCTCAAGTCGTTTATCATCCGGTTATGATAAAATACATGTAATACAACGACATAAACACGTTGACAATGGGTATGTTGTGTTAAAATCGAAAGGTGGGAAATTCCTGTAAAAGTGCTGTTTTATTAGAATTACATAATTGATCATTACAAATTGTTTTTTTATTATCTGATAATCACTAACCAATAGATGGAATAAGTATTTTTTTTGAACTTTATATAAAAAACAACATGTTAAAAATATTGAAATACCTTCTTTTTGCTTTTCTTTCGTTGATAGCGCTGGCTTTGATTGTCGTTTTCGTTGTTTATGTCCGTTACCAATTGACTGTATCACAAACTCCCGGACAAATGAAAGTGGCATTTCAGCCGGGCGAACTGGGAAAATGGGTGAATCCGTTTATCGGTACCGGTGGTTTTCCCGCCTACGCTGCAGGCGCTGATATCCCCGGGGTAACTGTTCCTTTTGGGGCGATTCGCCTGAGCCCTGACACACGCTATTCCCTTGGCAAGAAACCAATCGTGAGTACTGCGGGCTACTATTTTGCCGACAGGCACATCATAGGTTTCAGCCACACACGGATGATCGGTACCGGCGCAAGTGACGGAGGGCATTTCAGGGTTTGTCCGGCCGTCGGAGATAAAAGTTGTGACAACTATCGCAATAAGAAATATCACCGTTTCTCTCACAAGAATGAAGCAGCTTTTCCGGGATATTATGCAGTTTTATTTAAAAAGCCTGGTATTCTGGCCGAATTGACAGCCCTAGAAAGATCCGGAGTTCATCGTTATACCTTTTCGGGTAAAGAAAATCCACATATTCTTATTGATGTGGCAAGTTCGTTGGGGAGAGGAAAATCCTCAGACGGCGAAATTTATGTTTCTCCGGACGGCGAAATCAGCGGTACCATTTGCACATATGGAAATTTTGCGGCACGTTATGGCGGACAAAAAATCTATTTTGCAGCGCGCTTCAGCAAATCATTTTCGGGTTTTTCCTTCTGGTCAGGGGAAAAAGCAATACGCAGCGATGCCTCAATAAAGGCAGATACCCTTGGCATTGATGTGGCTTTTGGCAAAAATTCACCTTCGGAAGTTATCGAACTTCGGTTGGGTATTTCGTATGTGAGCATCGAAAATGCACGGGAAAATTTAGCGGCCGAAACCGGGGGATTGACATTTGAAGATATCCAGAAAAAAGCTGTTGAAAAGTGGGAGGAGAAACTTTCGCTTTTAAAAATTGAAGGGGGAACTGATGAGCAAAAGAAGATTTTTTATTCCGCGTTTTACCGTTCGTTGCAAATGCCGACACTGGTTAACGATATAAACGGCGACTATAAAGGTTTCGACAAACAAATTCACAAAGCCGAAGGCTTTTATTATTTCACCGACCTTTCGCTATGGGATACATTTCGGACCAATCACCCGTTGTATACCCTTATTTTACCGGGTTATCAGCGTGACATGATGATTTCGCTGGTGAAAATGAGCGAACAGGGGAACGGTTTTCTTCCTCGTTGGCCGTCAGGCTATGGTTACACCGGTTCAATGTTGGGCTCTCCGGCCGATATTGTCATTTCGGAAGCCTACCAGAAAGGAATCCGTGATTTTGATGTGGAAACTGCTTACCAGGCTATGCGGAAAGCTTCGTTAGCGATTGATATTCCGAAAGAGGGTTTCAAACCCCGTGCCGGAACAGATTTGTATATAAAATATGGCTATTGTCCGGCCGATAGTATAGAAAGAGCTGTTAGTAAAACTATTGAGTATGCCTGGGCTGATGATGCCATTTCAAAGCTAGCGGCGAAACTGGGTTATGCCGAAGACTCTGCACTGTTTGCCAAGCAGGCGCAAAATTACCGCAATGTCTGGAATCCTGAGACAAGGTATTTCCAGGCGAGGAATTCGGATGGCAGCTTCCAGCAGAAATTCGATCCGCTGAAGCTTACCTATCGCGATCCGAAAGGCGAATATACCAAAGGTTACGTGGAAGGTTCGGCGTTGCAGTGGCGTTGGTCGCCTTTTTTCGACGCTCCCGGTCTTGTTTCCCTTTTCAAGGATACGGAGTATTTTGTCAGTGAGCTGGATAACTTCTTTGCAAAAACAAAACCCAGGCGGGGAACGATAAGCCCAGGTTCGTATTACTGGCATGGCAACGAACCCGATATTCATTCAGCTTATCTTTTTAATTCGGCCGGGCGGCCTGATTTGACACAAAAATGGGTACGATGGCTTCTCGACAACAAATATGGTGCAGGTTACGATGGTATGGACGGTGACGATGATGCCGGAACTTTGTCAGCTTGGGCTGTGCTTAGTTCGCTGGGGTTCTATCCGGTGGCAGGGTCGGATATTTATCAATTGGGCGTTCCATTGTTTCAAAAAGCCGAAATTCGTATGGGAGAAAAGCAATTGACTGTTGTAGCTGAAAATTACGCGCAAGCAAATAAATATGTGAAAACTGTCAAACTGAATGGACGGTTACTCGATCGATGGTGGTTTAAACACGATGAAATTGCAGAGGGCGGAACACTGGTTTTTGAAATGAGCGATGTCCCGATGAAAAGTAATATTAAGAGCAAATAATAAATACATTTAGCCTAAATTATTCATACTAACAATGATGAATATCCAGAAAAAGGGGAAGGAGCATGTTCGGCGGCATTTGCAATGCTGCTTAACCTCAGCAACGTAATCGAGTATGAATAACACATTTAAAAAATCAGCAGTTAATTCAACTGGTTTTATTTTTTCAACTTTTTATGATAATGTTATTAAATTTTAGAATCCTATGAAAAGATTTTTATCTGTTTTTTTTGTAATATCCTGTGTTTTTAATTTTTCCAAAGCACAAGACCGTGTTACGGGGCGTACTTTTGCTTCCCGCTCGGAAATAGTCGCCCAATATGGAATGGCTGCCACCAGTGTCCCTTTGGCAACACAAGTCGCCCTCGATATATTGAAAAAGGGAGGCAGCGCTGTGGATGCGGCGATAGCGGCAAATGCCATGCAGGGCTTAACGGAGCCCGGTAGTTGCGGGATTGGAGGCGATTTATTTGCAATTGTTTGGGACGCTAAGTCTAAAAAACTTTATGGACTTAATGCTAGTGGGCGGTCACCTAAATCCCTAACGCTGGATTATTTAAAAAAACAGGGATTCACGGAAATACCCGGCAATGGTCCTCTGCCTGTTTCGGTTCCGGGGTGTGTCGACGGATGGTTTGAACTGCACAAAAAATTTGGCAAATTACCGATGAAGGATATTCTTGCCCCATCGATCTCGTATGCTCGCGGAGGCTTTCCTTTGACGGAACTTGTTGCCCATGACATAAGGTCAGGTTTAAGAGGTAATCTTACTGAGAACTTTAAAAAGACATACATGCTGCCCAATGGACAGATGCCTCAAAAAGGAGATATATTCAAGAATCAACATTTAGCAGATACTTATGAAAAGATTGCCACCAAAGGAAGAGACGAATATTATAAAGGAAGTATCGCCCGTACGATTGATACCTACATGAAGCGTGTTGGAGGTTTTTTGTCGTATGATGATTTGGCCGCACATAAGTCGGAATGGGTAGAACCGGTTAGTACGAATTATCGGGGGTACGATGTTTGGGAGTTGCCTCCAAATGGACAAGGTATCAGCGCCTTGCAGATACTTAATATTCTGGAACAATATGATATAAAGAGCTTGGGTTTCGGAAGTACGGAATACATGCATTTGTTTATTGAAGCAAAAAAGCTCGCGTTTGAGGATCGTGCCCGTTATTATGCAGATATGGCTTTTGCCGATGTGCCTGTCGATAAGCTCATTTCCAAAGAATATGCCAGAGAAAGGGCAAAGCTGATCAATCTGGACAGAGCTGCAAACAGATATGACGGAGGCTTGAGCGGGCCGAATACAATTTACCTGACCGTCGCCGATAAAGATGGGAATATGGTCTCGCTCATACAAAGTAATTATGCGAATATGGGATCAAAAGAGGTGGCGGACAACCTTGGTTTTGTTTTGCAAAATAGAGGAAGATCGTTTTCTCTTAAGGAAGGATATCCAAATACTTTTGAATCGGGCAAACGCCCATTCCATACAATCATCCCGTCTTTTATCACCAAAGATGGCAAACCGTGGGTTAGTTTCGGTGTGATGGGAGGAGACATGCAACCGCAAGGTCATGTACAGATCGTTGTAAACCTGATTGACTTTGGGATGAACCTTCAGGAAGCCGGAGATGCTCCCCGTATGCAACATGACGGAAGTTCCGAACCGACAGGTTCAAGAATGACTACCGGAGGCAATGTTTATCTGGAATCGGGTTTCGAATACCAACAAATCCGCAACCTTGTCCAAAAAGGGCATAAAGTGGGTTATGATATAGGCGGCTTCGGGGGTTATCAAGCCATTATGTGGGACGATACGAAGAAAATTTATTTCGGAGCTTCTGAATCCCGTAAAGACGGGCAAGCTGCCGGGTATTAACCGTATTTTGCCGGCAAAAATCCAAAACTGTTTAGACTAAAACAGTTATACTTCACGCCG
The DNA here is from genome assembly GCA_031551645.1 of Bacteroidales bacterium. Lineage (GTDB taxonomy): Bacteria > Bacteroidota > Bacteroidia > Bacteroidales > UBA4181 > JAIRLS01. The sequence goes on from JAVBNI010000071.1 coordinate 6,573, forward strand.
CCAGGTTTTGTGTATTCAGATTTGGGATTACCTGCAGTGAGCCCGCCTGAATAGCATAGTCGGGCAGGTGGAGACATCTGTTGGTGCAGCGCTCATTATGCCATCAAGGCTTTTTGTCCTTAAAAGGATGGGCACTTACAATGATAACGTCTTCAAAAAAAGGAGGAGGAAGGCTCGGAAGCATAGCTGCAGCATAATGTTTCCTGTACCGGTTTGTACAGGGAAAAATAAACAAGCATTCGTTTCTATGCTGTAGTATAGGATGAGTATAGGATCAGTATAAGATGAGTATAGGATCGATACGGCTCCGGCAACGTTTTTCGGAACAAAATATGAGTTTTTTGTGTCTGAAAAACAAACACATATTCAACATAATAATCCCAGAAGGTGTGGTATCAAAAATTGGAGTATGATTAAAAAAATATCTTCATCCTGGTTTTATCCGGGAGTGATTTTGGTTTTCTCAGCGTAAGACAACGCCCCGCAGAGTCGAGATAATACGCTTGATGCTCGTAGAGCATCCATTATTGTAAACCAGACACGATACACGACTCATACGGTCAATCTCGTAGAGGTTGCACAATGGTGCAATACGGTGTAACCTCTACGAGGTTGCGGAATGTTCGATCTTGCGATACAGGTTGAAATACATATTTTTGTGTTGACTATTTGCTAATGTCGTTTAGTTGACGACTCTGACAGGTCTATCGACCCTGTCAGGTCGCCACGTTCAAGATCTGACAGTTGATATTGATTGTAAGATAAATTCCTGATAACTCATTTACGACCTATTAATATCCTCTCTTTAAATTTTTTCATTAGTTTTGCACGATATTTATCGTCACCAAAAGAATGAAAATATTGCGCATATTTGTTCTCTGCATAGTTTGGCTGTCCGTCCTTATGCCTGTCCATTCGCAAGTTCAGGTAACTGTTTCGAAAAAGAAAACGGTTATCGACGGAAAAAACTACTATCTGCACACAGTAAAACAAGGCGAAACCTTATATTCCATCAGTAAAGCATATGATGTGTTGCAAAAGGATATTGTTTTTAACAATCCCGATGCATTTGAAGGTATTCGCGTGGGACAGGAATTGAAAATACCGGTTAAAGCCGAAGGAACGCCGACAGGTAGTCAATTGCAATCGGCACAATTTATTTATCACATCACGGAAAAAGGCCAGACGACCTATTTCCTTACCCAACACTATAATGTCAGTATCGAGGAATTGTATAAATATAATCCCGAACTGGAACATTCGCCCCTCCAAGCCGGGCAGGTGGTTACCATTCCCAAAAAAACACAGGCAGGCGCCCAACAGACAAAGCCCGCCGTAGGTTATCTGATCCATAAGGCACAAAAGAAAGAAACTTTGTTTTCGATAGCTAAAAGCCATAATGTTGATCTGAATCAGGTATTGGAAATCAATCCGGATATTAACGCCAGTAATCCTCAAATTAAGATAGGGCAGGAAATAAAAATTCCTTTACCCGATGCACAACCTCTTGGTCTTCCTGTAGAAATGTCGAAGGCCGATACCGTTATTATCCGGAAGGATTTGGAGACAGCGCCAAAACCTGCTACGACCGTTCCTCCTGCTGTGGAAATGCCAACGTTTCCAGTCAACGATACAGGAGTGGTAGAAGATTCTATAGGATGCGTGCCTACCATGCAGAAAGAATTCCGCATCGCCATGCTGTTACCTTTGTTTTTGGCCGACAATGCTCCTGCTTCGCCACCCGATAGCACCTTGAAAAAAGATTCCGAAGGACGCTACAGATATAAGGATGGGAGTTATTGGATACATCCTCGGTCAGCCAATGCCATCGAATTTTATGAAGGCGCTTTGCTGGCTGTCGACTCGTTGAAAAAGCAAGGGCTTAATGCAAAGATATCAGTTTTTGATACCATGCGGGATACGGTTAAAATGGCACAAATACTGAACAGCCCGGCAATGAAAAATGTTGATCTGATTATTGGCCCGTTCTTCACGGAAATGGTTAACCAGGTTGCCCGTTTTGCAAAAGCAAATAAAGTATATTATGTGTCGCCAATTGCTATAAACGCTGCATCATTGCGTTATAATCCTTATTTAATGCAAATCAATGCTGGCGAAATCAACGCTGTCGGGCCGATGGTTGATTTCATCACACGACAGGAAAATATACACGTTACACTGATTGGCAACAAAGCCGAGGCGGATCAAACATTATTCAACGCATATCTCAACAAATTGAAAGCATCGCTTCCTGATACATCCCTCACCATCTGTCAATTTCGTTCGGATAGTTTAGTACAGCCTACCCGGTACTTGAAAAAACCGAAACGCAATGTTGTCATTGTTCCGGTAATCGAAGAAGTGTTTGTAAACTTGTTGGCGGCACAACTCAATGCTTCGGCACACAGCCATACTATCAATCTATACGGATTGGCCGCATGGACAAAATTTGTCAACCTGGATCAGGAATATTTTCACACGTTGGAGTTCCGATACGCAACAGCATTTCACATCGATTACGATAAACCGGAAGTACAACGATTCCTGCAGAAGTTCAGAAAATACTATTATACTGAGCCGACTATGCTTACAGGGCGTGGTAGTCTGTCGTCTTATGGCTACCAATTCGCTTTCCTTGGATATGATGCTACGTTTTATTTTGCTTCAGCCATGCAAAGATACGGTAAAGGGTTTGGCTATTGTATCCCGTATTTCAGGATGCCCATGCTTCAATCCGATTTTCATTTCACCAAAGTCGACTCATTCAGTGGATACATAAATACTAACCTCGGTATTTATCATTATACCAGAGATTATACAGTAGTTAAGGAAGATATCAGGCAAACCACACCCTGATTATCTTTCTCTAAAAAAAGCCTCTTTGCAACAGAACTTGGAATGTATATAATGACCATCATTCCATACTGAAAACGTTAACCTATTTTAAATACCTGTTTGGTGTTTCCGAAAAATATTTTGTCTACTACTGTTTTAGATAATTGCAATCCTGATACTTCTTTGGGGGCATTCTCCATATTAAATGAGTTAGCGGCAACGGATTCGTTAGTTGCAAGAAATGTCCAATGCGACAACCATGTATCATGAAGAGTATTACACCGTTTCTCAGGATCAGCCGTGTTTTCCGGGTTGATGGTTGTATCCGAACCATACAGTATCCTATCCTGGTACTTCGTTAGAAAAGCATGTATTTTCGTTTTGTCCTGGTATGATTGATATTGCATGTATCCCATGCGAGCAGATAAATCGATAAAAAAACAAGGATATTTATCAAATCGTCGAGCCACCTCATCTACATCCCATTCGAGACTGCCAATATGCGCCCCGACAAACACCAGTTTGGGGTGCATTTCCAACAGATGGTCACGAGCTGCAATCTGAGCCTCGTAAGATGGCATATCGGGATGTTGAAACATGTGAAATTCCGGATGCCGCTGGTAATAACGTAAATCCGACATCATGGTCATTTTCTCATACGGCAACCAGCAATTCTTCGGTTCGCCTAAATGCGCCATCAGAGGTATGCCCTGCTTCTCAAGATATGAAAAAACAGGAGTATACGCAGGATGATCCACCATCACATATGCGCCTGTTGTATCCTGTAAGGTCATTCCAATATTTTTCCAGATCTTTATTCCTTTAGCCCCCGCATTCATGCACTTATCTATGCAAGCAATGGTTTTTTCAACGAAATCATCTTTTCCAAAATCATCTACCGGGAAAGTTCCAAGGAAATCAATTGCACCAGGATATTTTCTTGTCAAAGAGAAGGTTATGTCAAGTTGATCTTCAAGAGGCTCTCCTGCGTCGACATTAACCGAAACAAGATGCATACCCATTGAACGGGCATATTTCAGGAACGTATCATCGGGCGTATCGTAATGAAAATGAACATCGGTTTTGGGTATTTTCAAAAAGTCAACCGAAGTATAAAATGTTTCCTTCCGACATCCGCCAAGAAAGGGCCCCAAGCACGCGAGTGCCGAGACACCAACGGCATTTTTCAAAAAAACTCTTCTATCCATTACAGCTAATTTATTATACTTTCAAAAATATTTTATACTTGTACATGTGGTGAATAATGAAAAATAGTATGCCGAATTCACCTAAAGCAACGACTGCCGGGAAAAATGCACCCGTGTATTGTTCAAAACCATGTAACAACAACTTCGAAGTATTGCCCAATCCAAATGTAGTATGAAGCATGTAAGCAGCAATGGAATTCAGTCCGAAAATACGAAGTCCTGTAACCCACCATCCGTTCATCTTCATTTTATCAGTAAGCAGATACGACAAGGCAAGTAAAAGATAGCAAATCCCGCTACTGAATAAGATCATGGAACACGACCATATTTTTTTGATAATCGGCATCTGAAGACTCCATAATAATCCGCCGACAATCAGCGCAACTCCTATAATCGAGAGTTGTTTTAATGTTTTTTGAGCACCAAGGTTCTGTTTCAATATATAACCGGCATAATATCCCGAAAAAACAGTTGCTCCGAATCCCAAACTTGAGAGTATCCAAGTGTATTGTGTCCCATCGTCAAAACGGCCCAACACTGCATGATCAATATAAATGGCCAGGTTACCTTCGGGCGTGAACACTCCACTGCCAAATCCGGGTACAGGGATAAAAGTCATCAGCAACCAATATATCACCACCAACGAAACACCCACAATGAGCTGGGTGGAAACTTTACGGACATTCAGAATAATAAGGGAGGCTATTAGATAGCCAAAAGCAATAGCATGCAACGTGTTACAATATATGTGGAAAGTATCGAGTTTTAAATCGAGCAGGCGTCCCTGGGCGATCCACCCCAATACGAACAGAAGACAGAAACGTTTGAATATTTTGATGTACAACTGGCTTTTTGTATGTCCCTGTTGGATAAATTTATTGAATGAAAATGGCATGGATAAGCCGGAAGTAAACAAAAACAAAGGCATAATGATATCCCATGCTGTAAACCCGATCCATTTGGCATGCCCCAACTGGTTTATCACCGGTTGTACCGATTCGGAGTTAAACGCCCGAAAAAAACGAAGCAGGACATCGCCTGCTCCAACCAGGAAAAACATGTCAAAACCTCGCAATACATCAATACAAGCTAAACGCTCAAATTTCTTTTGCTCCATATTTGGGTAATTTGATTTGTATGGTTAATTTTGTTTGATAATACAATTTACAAATGTACGTGATAAATTTTGATTTCATCATAACAAAAAGTTATTACCACATCTTGTCAATCCGAATCTAAATTTAATTACCAATAAATGAAAAAGATATTGATTAGTAGCATACTGATAGCGTTATTTTTGAATAACTGCATGTCAGTCTTTGACAAAAAGGTCAAAGGAAGCGGGAGCGTAATCACTGAAGCAAGGTCTGTATCCTCATTTGACAAAATAGAGATCGGTGGTATATTCAATGTATTCCTCTCTCAAGGCGACGTTGAAAATGTGGAAGTAGAAATCGACGACAACCTGCAACAGTATGTTAAGATATACAATGAAGGCAATACACTTGTCGTGGATGCAGAAAAAGGTGTTAACTGGAAAAGAGTTACCAAAAACAATGTATACATTACTTTGAAAAACATCAATGAACTGAATGTGAAAGGTGTTTGTACGGTAAAATCCCGTACTGCCTTAAAATGTGACAATCTGGAATTGGATGTTGAAGGTATTGGTAACAGCAGATTGGAACTTTATTGTCACCAACTGGATATTAAACATGGAGGTGTGGGAAGTATCGAATTGAATGGCGAAACCGTTGATCTTATTATCAGGAAGAATGGTGTTGGCCATCTGGATGCAAAAAATCTAAAGGCTGACAATGTAAACATTAAAAATTCGGGTGTTGGAAGCGCTGAGATTTATGCATCCAAAGAGCTGACAATAAGAAATTCAGGTGTCGGATCTATTTCTTATTCAGGCGATGCAACTATTAAATCAGTCCATTCGGACGGTGTTGGAAAAATAAATAAATCAGAATAACTGTTTTTTAGATGACAAGTTCGTTATCCAACCAATCAGAATCGGACCTGCAAACCAAAACACTTCACATTGTCCGTCACGGCAAAGCTTTGCAGAGTAGTGGTTCTATTTCTGATATCGATCGCCCTTTGGCGGAAAAAGGGATATTGAACAATATAATGATGGCAAAACGATTGAAAAGCCATTATTCTGTTCCGGATCTAATCATATCTAGTCCGGCGGAAAGGGCATTGCACACGGCACATATCTTTGCCCGTTTGCTGGAGTATTCTTCTGCCAAAGTTCAGGTAGATGACACATTATACATGAAAGGCGAAGATGCCATGCTGGAGATCATCGAGAATCTCCCGGATGAGATCAACTCTGTGATGCTTGTGGGGCATAATCCCGATCAATCATACCTGGCAGGGATGTTCCTTCCTTCAATAATCAACATACCCACATCAGGAGTTGTTTCAGTACACTTTGAAACAAACCATTGGGATGCTATTGGCCACGCCAACGCAAAAGGCAAAGTTGATTATCCGAAAGAGTAAAATTTGTGTTTATCCGCCAATTGTTGTTCGGTAGTTGTTTTTTGCATACATTTGCAGCGTTAAAAATGGTCCCGTAGCTCAGCTGGATAGAGCAACAGATTTCTAATCTGTCGGTCACAGGTTCGAATCCTGTCGGGATCACTAAAGGGGTCAAAATCAAGATAGACAAGACCCCGCAAAAGAAAAGACATTTTTTCGTTACGTTTTTTGTTTTTCTTTAAAACCGTAGCGAATTTTTTGCCAAACGGATAGGACTTGATTTTACCAATCCGCCTTAAAATCTAAATAGCCCTCGGGTAGTTTTCGTTTGATGTAAATTCGTACCTCCAAATTGCGGTTATACGATGTTTTGTCACTTTGCAGGAAAAGAGTATCGCCGCGAAATTCGAGTGTTGCTGTGAGTTTTCCTATGTCTCGTTGCTGGTTGATTTCGGCAAATAAATCACGGCGGATTTTTTCGTTTTCCAAATAATACACGCCGCGATAGCCGCAATACGACGGGGCGAAATCCTGTGTATTTATTGTCTCATTCCTGTGCAACGTAAAGAAATTCAAACAGCCGTCGGGATAAAAGCGGTAGCAACCATAGGTGACGGTTTCGACATTCGTATCTAATCGGCTAAGGGTTTTGTAGTAGGTGTTGTATTCTTCGTAAATGGCATCGGTGTCGATGATGTCCAGCAGGTTTTGGTCGAACTTCAATTTGTTGGCATAAACGCTGTTGTCGACAGGAACGCGGCTGCGGCCATTGGCCAGCGTATAGGTTTTCAGGCGCAATACGCCGCAAGATACGGCGCAAAGAATCGCGCCAACAAGGACTATCCATCTGAGTTTGTTCTTGTTCATCCGCTCGTTCAGATTTTGGGTTTTACTATCCCTCTTCCTCGTACTTACACTCTTTGAACACGATTCCGTTCTCGTGCATTTCAAATGCCCAACGGAGCGTGCCTATTTTCATGCGATGAAAGCCATTGTATAGGTCGTCTTCATAAAGCAAAGAACCGCCTTCATCGCTTTTCGACAGGGTTATTTTGTCTTTCTCAATCCATAGGGTATACCTGCAAATAATTTGTCCGTTATTAATGCGGATGCCGTAAGTTGTTCGGCCTTTGCCGCTCCATACAAGGTTGTTCAAGTCAATGTGGTTGAGGATGTTTTTCAAATCGTCTTCGTTTGCCTGATATGGCCGCTGCTTCAAATCCACGAACGATTCGATTTTCTGTTTGTCGTTGCTGTTGAGGGCTGCTTTCAGGCTTTTCAAATCACGGACGGCAGCATCGCGCATGGTTTGTTTTTTGGCTTCAAGCGATTTGATGAGGTTGACATTTTGGGTCTCGATATCGGATAGTTTTACCGTATTATTTGAAGCCGCTGCTTTATACCAGTCCTGCGATTCAAAATAATACTGATACGTCTCATTTTTGAACGTGTGGCCTTTCCGTGCGAAAATTTCGTTCCGCAGCATGGCGAGTTCTTCAATGCTTTCACCGCCGAGTTGATTTTCGGTCAGCAATTTTTTACTGCACTGTGCACAGTCGTCAATTTCTTGCCCGCTTGCACTGAAGGCTATTAAAATAGCCAGGATATTGAGTAGGATGCGTTTGTTCATATTTGATTTAAAAAATGCTTTTTTATTACCGATGCGCGTTCATTCGACAGATTCTTCGACTACGCTCACTTGTTCCTCGTTCGCTTCGCTCGGAATGACGCATTTCGTGGGTGGGTCGAGACATTTGTTTATTTTCTACTTCCATATAACCAAGTCTTTTCTGCCGACATAACCACAGATACAATCCAACCAGGCGCCAGCCAATTCCTCTTTGTCTTCATCAGTTTCCGCATATCTCAAACGGAGTTCATTTATAGTATCATACGCGACATCTTTCTCTCCGCCGTGGTTTTTAAATTCAACGACTTTTTCGTGTCCTTTCCGAAACAATTCCAAGAAATTATTTTCATCCAATTGCTCACAAAGCAGTTGAAGGTCATTTTGCAAATTGTTGTCTATCCTCATTTCTCTTTTAACTTTTGGATAACTACCGAATACTGCGCTACGGTATGCGGGTGCAGGTTCGGTTTTCCCATGTAGTTTTCAAATACTTTTATGACATCCGCTTTCAGTTCGACTGGGATACTATTGATGTTATCGCTTATTACATAGTAGAACGTACTTCTCGACTTATCCTTTGGGGCGATATCGGGAATCGACATGATGTATTCCCATTCACGCTCGTAACTGCCAAACTGCGGAAGCCTTGTAATAAAAATGGAAACATAAAAATTCACTTTCTTGTTTTTGGTTTGCCTGATAAGAAACCGGAAGATGTTATCCGCAATTTCCAAACCGTATCTCTCGTACATATTGCCGATTGCGGAAACTATTTGTACCAGTATCTTGTCGTTGCTATTGAAAGCATTGCCGATTTCCAGTAAAGTTTCGGCAAGGTTATTGTCCGAGAGTGTCTCTTTCCTAAACTTGGAGGTTTCATCCCTGCATATATTGCCGAATTTTCGAATAAGGGTTTCCAACTCGCTTTCAGCAAAGTCTTTCCAATCACGACGAAGCGGATTGATAACCTCGTTTATTTCATTCTCGTATTTTGCAAGGAATTTGTTTTCCATATCTTTTCTCTTTATTGTTTTTCATTTCGCCATTATTGCAAAATGAGTTAGAACATTCTTGTAACGGTTTCTGTACACTTCATCATCCAAGTAACACGTTCTTGCCAATTTCTTCGCTGCTTCATTTTTTCCGAGGATAGAATACATGGCAATCATTCGTAATACCACTTCTCCATTACTTGTCCAAAATATATATCGAGTGTTGCTTTCAAAATCTCTTAGTAAGTCTTGCATTTTTCCTCTAATGACAAGGAACGGAAGGAGTTTGTCTATAATTAGCGGTTTAATTTCATCTGTAAGCACACGGTTTAAATCCGCAATAGATTTTGGCCGCCAATCAATGGCATTAGTGCCGATGATTAACCCCATATCTACATTCACAACCGTATCAACCCGGTCAAATTTATTTGTTGCGTCTTTCAGTTCGGAGGCAACCCGATTAATCTCTTTCGAGTCGA
>JAVBNI010000110.1:0-11396 GCA_031551645.1 Bacteroidales bacterium
ATTCCGTAATGCTTGTTATTCCAGTCCAGGTGTTCACGGATATTTCCACCCTGACGTTCGGTGAAAACTGGATTGGATAATACCAAACTTTCTTCCACGTCGATAACGAAGATATACGTGTCTTTCCACGTAAATTCAGACTTCCGGTCACGAAGAACTTCAAGACCTTCCTTACCTGTACTTTTTAGCAGTTCAGCCGCTTTATGTACTTTTTCGATGACCTCTTGCGGAGATGCGATTTCATTGTTACTCATGTTTTGCGAAAATGTTTTTGATGTGCAAAATACACATACCAGAATTAATAAAATTGACTTTGTTCTCATTGCCTTATTTTTTAGAATTATGATGCAAAGTAACGAAGCCAATCGGAGGGGAAAAACCCGAAAATTGCTATTTTTTTAAAAGCTAAGCAAATGCAAAGTTAGCAAGAATCGGGTTTCCCTATTTACGATAATAACCGATATTTGCGCCAGCAGTAAAACAAATCATATCTTTGCATATAATATGAAAACGCAACAGCAGATAGATGATGATAGAATGAAAGCCGCCATTTTGTTTTTGGTGGACAACTATACTACGCAGCCAAAACTGGACGAAATTGCGTCGCACGTCAATATGAGTTCCTTTCATTTCCAACGAATGTTTCAGGATTGGGTGGGCGTAACACCCAAACGGTTTGTGCAGTACCTAAGCGTGGAACACGCAAAGAAAATGCTGAAAGAAACTCATGCAACACTATTCGACGCAAGTTATGAATTAGGGCTTTCCGGCACAAGCCGCCTGCATGACCTGTTTATAAATATCGAAGGAATGACACCGGGCGAGTACAAAAACGGCGGTACAAATTTATCCATTAATTATGCTTTTGCCGATACTCCGTTCGGTACGGTTATCGTTGCTTCCACCGATAAAGGAATATGTCACATGACATTTGCGGACGAAGGCCACGAAGGAGCATTGGAACGTCTGAAAAGTTCTTTTCCCAACGCAAAATACAACCACTTTTTGGATATGAAACAGCAGAATGCGCTGTTTGTATTCACGCAGGATTGGAGTAAACTGCAAGAAATAAAACTACACCTGAAGGGAACCGATTTTCAACTGAAAATATGGGAAACCCTATTAAAAGTACCATCCGGTGGGCTTACGACCTATTCGGATTTGGCGCTTAAATCGGGTTATGAGAAAGCGCAAAGAGCCGTTGGTACGGCTCTCGGAAACAACCCCGTCGTGTTCCTGATTCCCTGCCATCGCGGTATAAAAGCGACGGGTATCATCGGCAATTACCGCTACGGGGAAATACGCAAAAATGCGATTATAGGTTGGGAAGCTGCGAGAATGGAACTGGTAGCGGATTAGCCACAACGACTTATTAATATCAATCGGTCGATTCAATTTTGATATTGATTCGACTGTTTTCGTATTACAAGGCGAACAAAAAAGCAAAAAGCAGATTGTTTCAAAATCAACTGTATCCGAAATTTGCAGAATGAAAAATAATATACGCAAAGAACTTGAAGCCATTGCCAACGAAGATTACAGGCAGTTTTCGTCTAAACTTATCCCGAACATCAATAATGTGCTGGGGGTAAGATTGCCTGAACTTCGTAAAATCGCAAAAAGACTGGCAAAGGAGGGTTTTACTGAATACCTTGCCGTAACAGACCTGATGTATTTTGAAGAAATCATGCTGCAAGGCATGACAATAGGGTACTTAAAAACAAACTGGGAAGGAAAAGAAAAGTATGTAGCCGAATTTGTTCCCAAGATAAACAATTGGTCGGTATGCGACAGTTTTTGTACCGGACTGAAATTCGACCGGACAGACAAAGACCTTGTTTGGAATTTCATTCAACCCTATTTAAAATCGAAAGAGGCATACGAAATACGGTTCGCCGTTGTCATGCTGCTATTCCATTTTGTCGATGAAAAATATACCAAGCACGTATTTCGTGCATTCGATAAAATCAGGCATGACGATTATTATGTGAAAATGGCGGTAGCGTGGGCGGTATCTATTTACTATCGCGATTTGCCGGATGCATCCATGCCGTATTTGAAAGACAATAATCTGGACGATTGGACACACAATAAAGCGATTCAAAAAATAACAGAATCGCTTGCCATCGACAAAGAAACAAAAGATATAATCCGCACAATAAAAAGGGGAAAAATAAAATGATTATAACAGCAAGCAGACGAACCGATATTCCGGCATTTTTCTCCGACTGGTTCTTCAACCGGTTGCAGGAGGGGTATGTGTTAGTGCCTTATCCGCGTAATCCGGATAAGTATCGAAAGGTATTGCTAAACAAAAAGGTTGTCGATTGTTTTGTTTTCTGGACGAAAAACCCCGCTCCGATGATTGGCAAATTGGATTTGCTTTCGGAGTATGACTATATTTTTCATTACACTGTAACGCCTTATGAAAACGATATTGAAGTGCATCTTCATAATGTAGAAAGGCGGATAGAGTTATTCAAACAACTGTCTGAAAAGGTAGGCAAAGAGCGGCTTATTTGGCGGTACGACCCTGTTTTTGTGAACGAACGGTATTCCATCCCGTTTCATGTCGAAACTTTTGAACGAATGGCATCGCTGTTCAGCAATCATACAAACCTTTGTATGATTAGCTTTATAGACGATTACAACCACGTTAAAAAAACATTGACGCATCACGGCATTGCTACTATGAAGGACGAACAGATACATTTTTTAGCTGCCGCATTCTCCAAAATAGCCGCAAAATATAATATCTCGCTTCAAACTTGCGCCGAAAACTCCGACCTGAGCATGCACAATATTGCTCGCGGAGCCTGTGTAGAAAGGACATTGTTGGAGCGGGTTACTGGAAAATCTTTTTTACCCAGAAAGGATAAAAACCAAAGAGCCTTGTGTAATTGTTTGGAAGGAATGGACATCGGGGCATACGACACTTGCCCGCATGGCTGCATCTATTGTTATGCTACCACAAAATTTGAAAAGGCGTTAAACAATGCACGGCAGCACGATAAAACATCGCCGATGCTATTTGGTTATCCCAAAGCGACAGATGAAGTTATCGAGGCAAAAATGACCTCGCTTGCTTCTTCACAGGGCAATTTACAGCTATGCAAAACAATAGAATTGAACTCACGGTTCCGCCGATTTTCTCTTTTGACGAGTGCCTGTTTTATCTGAACAGGGGCTATGACGAATGATCTTCTATATTTCTGTTCTCTACATTATACACTAAAGTGAGCTCTTGGTAAAAAAAAATCCCCAACCGCAGAAAGTTGGGGATTTTTATTGGATAATACCCGATCTTTTTAAATCACTCCGAAACCTTTTATTTCAATATTGTCGGAAGTGGTGAATCCGAACGTAAACTCAAATTTGTTTCCTGATTTCTTAATGGTCAAGTTACCTGACTTTAAATCTTCGGGCAGAAACATCTTATCAACCCCTGAAATTTGAATGGAAGCGGGCAGCAATTCCCCGTCAGTTCCAAAATCCGATATATTACCGTTATACGTATAGCTACCCGCTTCAATGCTACGGGTCGGGCTGTAAAATGCAAAGTTGGCGTTCGACTTCGCATCGTCCGAAGTGAATGCAACGGCATGCAGCCACAAGCCTTCCAGATCGTCCGCTGCCACTGCCTCGTTGTCTGTTTTGGAACCATAGTGCAAATCATATTTTTGGCCTTTGTAATTGATCCAACCTACACTTTCTACATCCTTATCATTTTTGCTGCACGAAGCCAGCACTGCCACTACGGACAATAATAAAAAATACTTTTTCATACTGTTACTGATTTAACGCGGGTCGAAAACTTACACATCGCGGAGTTTCTGCATGCATCCGTATATACAAATCAATATCAATACCCGCGTCCGATTTATATATGTTTTTAAAAATAAGGCACAAAGGTAACGCCATTTACCAATTCGGATAGTAATACTAAAGTACAGGTTTATTCATTTATTCTTTCCGAACATCAATTTTTCACGTCACCCCGATGTAATATGATGACATTCGGTGTAATATATCGACAGCATTGACTAACAGATATATAAGCCGTTTACATTTGCCCCGATAATTCTTTTTAATCATTTAAAAATCGTAAAAATGGCAAAGAAAAACGTATCGGGAGAAACACCTCCCCCAAAGGAAACCAAGGCGCCGAAAGATGACCTGATGAGCGACATTGTGCTCGTCATGGACAAACAGGAGCTGAAACTCAGCGTTGTTTCCGAAGTAGACGAAAAGGGCAAAGCCGAGACTGTCCCCGCCGAAGAAAAAAATGAAAACAGTTTTCTAAAGTTCAGCGGCCGCGGCAATGTCCTTGAAAATTTCCTCAAAAATTTTGTAAGCCAGTGGAATGACCCCACACGCTTCAATCTTTTAAAAATGAATCTTTCCGAATACAGGGAAAACAAGCAGGCAATAAAAGATTTAGCCGAAGGCAAGCAAACCGATCTCGTAAAGGAATTCCTGAAAAAATACGAGATCAAACCACGGGAATCACAAAAGGAGTCCCAAAAACAAGAAAGTAATAACCAAAAAAATGAAAATGAAATGCCGAAAGAAAAGCAAAGTCAACCAACCCCACAACCAACCCCACAAACGAACGAAAATCCGAGTCAAAGTCCCGCCGATCCCTCGAAATATCGGTACAACGAATCGCTGATTAATTTCGAGCAGCTCAAAAACTTCGGGCTGTCAAAGGAATACCTTCAAAAATCGGGCTTGCTCGAAACCATGCTGAAAGGTTACAAGACCAGTTCGACCGTTCCCATACAAATGAATTTCGGTTCCGCAGTCCTGCAAACGGATGCACGCCTGTCATTTCAGCAGAAAAACGGAAATGTCGTGTTGGCGATACACGGCATCCGCAAGGAACCCGATCTCGACAGGCCGTATTTCGGGCATATTTTCACCGAGGACGATAAAAAAGCCCTCAAGGAAACAGGCAACATGGGGCGTGTAGCCAACCTTAAGAACGGCGCGGGCGAGATCGTCCCGTCCTTGATCAGCCTCGACAAACTGACCAACGAAGTAGTCGGGATGCGTGTGGAAAATGTTTCGATCCCCAATGAAATCAAAGGCGTAAAACTGGAGGATCATGAAAAGGAAGACCTGAAAGCGGGAAAAGCCGTATATCTGGAGGGCATGATCTCAAATAAGGGGACAGAGTTTAACGCCAATGTCAAAATCAATGCAGACCGCCGCGGCATCGAATTTATTTTCGAAAAGGATAAAATCTTTAACGCACAAACTATAGGCGGAGTGCAATTGACGCCGAAACAGGTGGAGGCACTCAACGGCGGCAAGGCGATACTGGTGGAAGACATGAAACGTACCGACGGGCAGGTGTTTTCCTCATTCGTAAAGTTGGACAACGCCACGGGCCGTCCGCAATATACCCGATATAACCCCGACTCGCCCGAAGGTGCAAGGGAAATATATGTCCCGAAAGAAATCAACGGCGCCAGATTGACACCCGAAGACCGCCAATTGATCGGGCAGGGCAAACCCGTATTCCTTGAAAACATGACCAACAGCAAAGGCGAACAATTTTCAAGTTTTGTCAAGCTCGATATGGAAACAGGACGACCCATGTACGCCAAATCTACGGACGGCTTTTCGCAACGGGCCGAAATCAAGGTGCCTGCCGAAGTCATGGGCGTGCTTCTTTCGGCAAAGCAACGTGCAGTACTTCAGGACGGTAAATCTACGTTTATTGAAGGTATCAAGGGTTACGACGGAAAGGTGATAGACCAATACGCAAAGGTTAATCCGAGGACAGGTTCGGTGAATCTGTACAACGAAGACCCCGACCGTGTACGTAATGCGTCGCAGCGCGATGTCGTCAAGGAAAAGAACGGCCAGCAGAAGGAGAATAATCAAACACAATCGCAAAGCCCTGCCAAGCAAAGAAAACGCAGCGGCGTGAGTGTCGGTTGATCGGCTGTAGCAACAATCATCATTTCAAATTAAAGTTTTAAAAATCTGAATTTTATGGAATATAATAATCAAATCATGCCTTTTCACGAAAGCGATGTGGATTGGATGGAGCTTGCCTCGATAGGTATATCGAAAGACCTCTTGGAAATGAACGGGGAACTGGAAACGCTTATGTCGGGCGAACGCACCAACCCCATCACACTGGAATTAACGCTGTTGGGTGTGGACGTGACAATGGATGCAACCCTGCAAATCATCCGTAAAGACAATCCGATCATCGAAATAATCGGCATCAAACCCTTAAGTTTAAACTAACCAAGTATTCATCAGAGGCTGTTCAAAAAGTCTGTTCTCGGCTCGTCATTGCGAGCGATAGCGAAGCAATCTATCTCACAATTAGCAGATTGCTTCGTCGTTCCTCCTCGCAATGACGTTCATTTTCGGTTTTTGAACAGCCTCTTTAATTTTCACCAATGATAGCAATCATCACAGAAAAACCAAGCGTAGCTAAAGATATAGCTGCCGTGCTTCAAATCAACCAAAAAGGAAAAGGTTATTTTTATAATGACGAGTACATGATCACGTGGGCATTGGGGCATCTTGTCGCGCTTGCCCTGCCAGGGGAATGCGGAACGCTACGACTTACCGCTTCCGTTCTTCCTTACATTCCCGCACCGTTCCGATTGATCATACGCAGAAAAAAGAAGGTAAAAGGCTCGTCCGTGGACAATGCCGCCTACAAGCAATTGAAAGTGATCGAACAAGTTTTTAACCGATGCGACAGCATCATTGCCGCAACCGACGCTGGACGCGAAGGCGAACTTATTTTTCGTTGGATATATGATTTTCTGGAATGCAAAAAGCCGTATCAACGCCTGTGGATCAATTCAATGGCGGAAATTGCGATCAAAAACGGCTTTTCTTCGCTCAGGGACGGCAGTGATTTCGATAACTTGTATATGGCGGCGGATTGCCGCGCCAAAGCGGATTATCTTGTCGGGATCAACGCGAGTCAGGCATTATGCTTCGCTTACGGAACGGGAAACAACTCGATCGGCCGCGTGCAGACACCCACCTTGTCCATGATTTGTTCCCGTTATCTGGAATATTCCCGTTTCAAACTTCAAACCGACAGATTATTGGCAATTGAAAATCACAGTTCTAAAAAATGGACTTTATCGTCATTTCACGGCGATCGAAGCGGATAACGTTACCGATCGGAATCTTGCAAAGAGCCTGCACGAAAACATCATCAAACACGACAGTGCGGTGATCACGAAAGTGGAGAAAAAGAAGGTAAAGCGGATTTCGGTACCGATGAAGAATACGACACAGCCCGAACCGAATGGGAAGCGGATACAGCCGAATACGACAGGGAGATTGCAGAACTCGAAAAGAAAGTTGCCGAAGGTACGGCCGTGAAGATGATTGACATCAGTAACAATAAACCGACCTTGTGTTATCGCGAAGTGGAAAAAGCAACCATTCGGGATGACAAAAACACGTATACCAAACTGATCGAACAGGATAAGCGGTATAAGGAGATTGCAAAAGAAAAGACCATCGAGGATGTCAAGAAATTCATCAAGGAAACCACCATCCCTTTTTCTCCATTCCAAACGAAAGAACAGGACTTGTTATACTTCATTATGCTAAAACAACCGAATAGTAAGCACATCAGCAGCTTTGGCCTAAAAGGCACCTATCCCGAAAGCGAAGAAATAGCTGAAATCCTACCGAAGTTGACCGAAGAACAAAAGGCTCTCATTTTTCGTGATTTCATCGTTTCACATTTGACTGAAACATGGGGTGTGAACAGACAATCGGAATTATTACTTGATTTTGTATCGCTGCATTTTCCCGATAAGGTTGAAGAATTGGGCGCACCGCACGAAGAGGTTTTTCAAAAGCGTCACGAACGCATCAAAGAACGCTTGGGTGAAATCGAGAAGGCGGCAAATCATCTGAACAAGGCAAAGCAAACAGATGAACCTGTCGAATCTCAAACATTGCCGACTTTAGCACTTTCCGAAAGTATTGAATCCATACAAGAGGAAACCGAAGATGTTCCCGAAATTGATAACGAAGTTCCTGTCCTGACAGTCGGTGTAATACAAGTAAACGAAGTTGAATTGTCCAAAGATGATCAACTTCCGCAGGCAGTACCCGATAATAGCTTTGTGCCGGAAATCGGCGGCGAAGTTCCGATATATGAAGGAACAATAGAACCTGCAATTACCGAACCATTGTCGGAAGTTGCATAATGTTGGAAAAGAGGGGCTTTAAATCAAGGCTCCTCTTTTTTTATTATAAAACATGCGGTTTTATAGTGCAAGTCAATAATATTTGTACCTTTGTATTAGAGTTATTTGAGTTCATGCAAAACACGGTAAATCAAAGAATTTGATCAGTTACTAAATCGTTACCTATGCCGTTGAGTAAAGGCTAAATACACTTATTAATCAATATATTGTGCTTTTTGGGATGTTTTTCAATAAAAAACTACTATATTATTACACTCATACTCCATTTATAATAGTCTCTTATTTTCAGTTTTTTATTATTTGTGAGACATGTTCCGTCTCTACAAATCATCTTCATGTCGTGTTACCGATAAAAAATCACGTAGCAATGACATGCTCATAACCGTAAGCGAATCGTAAAATCGACGAAACCAACCGATAGCGTACTCTACAGTAATTTGACCAAGTCTCCAAGACAGCTCATTAGCGCAGAATATCGTCATTATATGACTTTTATTGCGGTTTCAATTAACCTCAACTAGAACCGTCCAACCTTTATCTGTGGCAATTTTCGGTGTGCAGGCCGCCGTTCCGGATGCGTTATAACTACCGCCGGAGCCGCCGTTGTTGGATACGTCGATAATGAAGTCGTATACGGGTGTGGAGCCGTCATTGTATGGCAGTGTCCTGAACAGAGCATCCAACGCTTCGCCTGTCATGTGATTGGAACTACAAAACAAACAATGATTCATCCTACACCCGGTTACATCCAAGCTGGTCAACTGATTATTGTTGGAGTCCAAGTAAAACAGTTCAGTACATCCGATTACATCCAAGCTAGTCAACTGATTATTGTCGCAATACAAACCAATTAGCGCGGGACATCCGATTACATCCAAGTTAATCAACTTATTATTGCCGCAATCCAAACTAATTAGTACAGGACATCCGGTTACATCCAAGCTGGTTAACTGATTATTGTCGCAACCCAAAACAGTCAACGTGGGATACATGGTTACATCCAAGTTAGTCAGATGATTTTTACCGCAATACAAATCAGTCAGCACGGGACATCCGGATACATCCAAGTTGGTCAACTGATTACTCGCGCAATCCAAATAAATCAGCGTGGGACACCCGTTTACATCCAGGCTGGTCAACCGATTATTGCTACAAAAAAATGAATCAGTGCAGGACATCTGTTTACATCCAAGTTGGTCAACTGATTATTGTAGCAAAGCAAACGAGTTAGCGCAGGACATCCGGTTACATTCAAGTTAGTCAACTGATTATTGCAGCAATTCAGATAGGTGATATTACTGCCGGTTATTGTGATGGTGTGCTTGTCTGTTCCAGAGGAATATTCTTTGATACAAATTGTAAAAGGATACTTGTTATCAAGTATTCTTGTTTCGTTTGTTCCGTCATCCCAATACACGGTTGCCTTGCCGGTGCCGGCTAGGATAAAACTCACCAGAGATTTCGTCGTGGTCATGGTTATGTTCGCGTTTAGTGTTCCATCCTCTTTGGTTCCCTTTTGAGTCACGCTAATAGCGATATCCATGCCGTTACACATGATGGTGATGATTGCCGAGCGGTCGTCGCCCGTGTAATTTGGTTCAAGATGGATGGAAACCGGATACGTTCCAGCTGCATCGCCGCGATTAGGGTCGATGCTTACCCATGTCGCCGTTTCCGCTTGGTCGGTTTCTTCGGTAATGGAGGATGTCCACGCACCGGTGGTCACAAAGGTGACATCGCTTTTCCCGTTCGTTTCGTCGGCATACACGGTTTGCTTCAATACGCTATCATTCGTTACCTCAATAGCGGGCTTTTCAGGGTCTTTCCTGCACGAGGCGAGAACCAATACTACACATAAGGCTACCATCGCAAGACGGGTCGCATTTTGCAGAAAATTTATTCTTTTCATGATTTATTGATGTAACAAATTCGGCAATGCCAAATATTTTCGGTAATGTTTGAAATATTTTTATGAACGCCGTTTGTTCGTACTTTTATCGGTTTGAATTACAGATGCATATAAAAAAACTGATGTTGGATAGATCCAATGGCAGTTCGTTATTTTTCAATTATTTCACAAAAGTAGAAAAAATAAGAATATCAACGGGCAACATCCTGTCATTTTAAATTTTGACTTGTTGAAATATTGCTTAAACGTTTAAGCAACAAATAGAACGGATAACAATTGTGGCTGAAGTAAAAAAACAGGCCTGTTTTCATTGAAATTGTATAGAATCGTGGTGGAATGTTTCAAAACGATGTATATTTACGGCGAATCTGGAAAATTTATTGTCCATTCAGCAAATAATAGTTTGTGTGGTGGATGTATTGCCGGATTTCCTGTTTTGGTATCCTTTTTGCGTAAAAATGAGTGTTTTATCATTTGATTAAAAATCATGTTAACAAAGCTTTATCCTGAAAATCCCAATCCGAAACAGATTGAGTCCATTGTAAAGGTTTTACGCGAAGGCGGGGTGATCATTTATCCAACCGATACCGTGTATGGCATTGGCTGCGATATTTACGACCATAAAGCAGTGGAACGGATTGCCCGGCTCAAAGGATTGAAGCCCGAAAAAGCCGATTTCTCATTTATCTGCCGCGACTTGAGTCATTTGAGCGAGTATGCCCGCCAGGTACCAAATCCGGTGTTCAAACTGATGAAGCGCAGTTTTCCGGGACCATTCACGTTTATTCTGAATGCCAGTAGCAAAGTTCCCAAAATGTTGGAAAACAAGAAAAAAACGGTTGGTATCCGTATTCCCAATAATGCCATTGTACTGGCTATTGTCGAATATTTGGGCAATCCCTTGCTTTCTACATCTGTACAGTTTGACGATGAAATGATAGAATACGCTACTTATCCCGAGCTTATCCATGAAAAATATGAGAATATGGTTGACTTGGTGGTGGATGGCGGTTATGGTGGCGCTCAATTTTCAACTATAGTCAACTGTACGTCCGATGAACCGGAGATTATCCGGCAGGGATTGGGCATTTTGGAATTTTGATTTGTTCTGCTTGTTTGTATGATTATATACCCCTGACAGGTAGGGTGTTCAAAACTCAGTAAAAAGTTCTTTCAAAAAACGCTTCTTTTTACATTTTAATACATTTAAAATAAGCAAATTGAATAAATAATACATGATGGAATTTATTGTTACAAAACAGTACTCTATGTTT